>JAUWDF010000086.1 GCA_030608925.1 Candidatus Bathyarchaeota archaeon
AATCATCTCATCTTCCAAGTCAGCATAGAATGATCGTTCCACACACTCCGTACTTATATTCAAATTTTCAGCAATATCCCTCAGAACATGTTTTCGCCTTTCAGTCGTTGTGATGAAACCTTTACGTGCTGATTCTTCAAAAATCAACCGTCTTAACACAGATGGATCAAGAGCGGAGTCCATTTGAAAAATCGATTGCCTTTCCAGAATCAATGAAAGTCCGCGCAGAAATTTGTAGTCGGATCCTTTAGATTCATAATTTGCTACTTCAGCAAATAAGTCACGTTTTCTTTTTCCAAGGCTACTGCGAAACAGTCTTAGTAGCATGCTTGCCAAGTTCATATTGCGACTATTGATATCAGCGAAAATTGGATAAAGACGTCCTTTCTCCGTGCGGACGCGGAGTAGATCTAAAGGCAGCATTTTGATCCTTCTATCTTCTTCGGCGTTTACTAATTCCGGTTTCTCTAGTTTCTCGCGTAACTATCTCTACCAGTTTCGCTTTTTTTCCCTCTTTCTTTCTTAGCAGTCTTCCGAGTCGTTGGATGAACTCTCTTGAACTCCCAGTGCCACTTAGTATAACACCAACTGTGGCGTCAGGAACATCAATGCCCTCATCCAGGACCTTTGAAGTAACTATTCCTTTGTAGTTCGTTGCTTTGAACTTCCTCATAATATCGTGACGTTCCTCTTTGGAGGTTTGATAGGTTATTGCAGGTATAAGGAACTCTCTACTGATCCTGTAAACAAGTTTATTATGTTGAGTGAAAATTAGAACTTTCTTGTCGACGTTCTCAGTGAGCAAGGTACGCAGCGCTTTAATCTTCGAAGAAGCGTTTAACGCAGTGTCTAGAGCTCTATTTCTAGCTAAGAGAGCTTCCCTTGCATTTGGATCGGTCCCAGTTCTCATTATGAAGCGTTGAAAATCTCTGGAGTTTCGCAACTTTATCCTTTTCTTCTTCAAATAGTTTCGAAATACCTCATAGTTCTTTTTATACACGATTTGCTCTTCTGGAGTTAGACTTACAAATATTCTCTCAAGAGTGTAATCTGAGAGATGAGTTCCTGCAAGGTCATCCGTTTCTAATTCATAAACCACGTTGCCTACTAGCTTGGGCAATATTCGATGACCTTCATCTTCTCTGATGTAGGTTGCTGTTAGGCCCATACGAAAGGGAGTTGCGAATAACTCGGCGATTTGGCTGTAACTTGGAGCTGGAAGGTGATGAATTTCGTCAAATATAACTAGTTTGAATCTGTTTCCAAGCTCTTCCGCCCTAAGAAAAGCTGAATCATAAGTGGTCACTGTAATTGCTTCAAGAGTATTCTCTCCCCCTCCATAGGCTCCAATTGCTACTCCGAACTCCTTGGTCAAGTTAGTTCGCCACTGTTCGATCAAATCGATTGTGGGAACCACTATTATCGCGGGGGCATTAACGTAAGATATAGCAGCTATTGCTATTACTGTCTTGCCAGCTCCTGTGGGCAAAACTATCACTCCGCGTTTTCCAGCCTCTAACCAAGCCCTCAAAGCTTCTTCTTGATAATCTCGAAGCTTTGTCTTACTTATTAACTCGGGACAAGGTAACAAGTCTAAGACATTATCCTCAAACTCCACTTCACTCAGACGTAAGAATTCTAAAACTTCAGGGTAATAGAGACCCATTGCTCTGAAGGCCTCTATACGAGGATCCCAACTGCTATTCGGCACTCTCACATCCCCTGAAACCACAATTGTTCCTTTGTCAAACCGAAGCTTTACCAAAACTAGACCTCGTCTTGCTTGTAACCTGTACTAGCCTTATCTTATAACTTTAGATTATGTGCAGGAAAATAGAATAATCAAGAGCCCGGTTGAAGAGACAATGATTACCGATAGCGCGCACATGAAAAGCCCAAAGGACAAACTGAGTCGAAACCAGAAGCAGACTTTAGAGGCAATGCAGCAGCTTGGAATGCCCGTCTATGTGTTGACTGTGTCAGTAAAAGAGCCAGTGGAATTGGTTGAAATCAAGAAGGTTATGAAATCTAACCATTGAGAGCTTGCTTACACAGCCGTGGTAAAATGAGTTCGCTAAAACTCATTGGAACCATGTAAGCAAGCTCCAACCCTTTTTTTGTCGTCTTTAATTTTAAGCTTTCTGTTCTGTAAACCACATGCCTCATGTCTTTGGATTTATAGCTGTGCGATTTTCCAGATTCTGACACGTACATCTGCAGCCAGAGGTGTATAACCATAAACCCAGATTTCATTTGCTGTCAGATGACTTCAATAAATGCCATGACCATACTCCTGATGATTAACTCCAATCCACTCCTCAGAACCGTGACTAGTAACATAAACTAATAATTTAGCGGTATTCAACCCGTGTTCAAATACGGTACGTGAACTGTTTGGATGAACCCATCCACTATCAAATGCTGGTGCTGCGCGCGCGCTTTGGATTTTGTAGCAAGATTCATAGACAGACTTGACCTCATTGACATATCTGAGAAATAAATCGAAGAGTTCAAAAAGAAGAGCAAATCAGTAGAATGGCTTCAAGTGAGAGCTTGCTCAAAAAGTTTCAATGGGGAAAGGCTGAAGCCCCCTCCCCCTTCATTTTTCATGGTTTTTGTGGTTTTCCATCAAATCGAAATATAAATATAAATTTAGATAATTAGATTTCTCTGATTTCACAACTTAGCTTCTTTATGATCTCCTCTGCTTTTGCGGGATCAGTTTTCAACGTATAAAGAGTCCTAGGTGTCCGGAGTTTAAGCTTGACAGTTCTCGGAAGCCTTTTTATGGCGCAGTAACTGGCGTCTTGGCTTAATTCAACGAATTTTTCCATGTCTACAATTTCTTTTGGCATTGATTTCAGCTCGTTTAGAGTGAAGAGCAGAGTTGGATATTTGTCTTTTGTGTAAACTTGGTCAGGTGTGTAATAATGCTTCTACTTGGCGATCTCAAATTGTACTCTTATTGGTAATGCATCTTGACAAACATATAACACTGGACAGTTTGCTTCGGTTCTTCTCCAAGCTGCTTCCAACAGTTGTTTTCTGGATTTCGAGGATATTTTGGCTTTGATACTTACATTAGCTAATGGTGATCCCACAGGTTTCTCAGCCTCCGCAACAACCTAAAATTTGTTAAATTGGATTTTACTTTGTTTGCAGACATCTGTAAAGATTATTGCAGCACACCCAGCCATGACATTACCGCTAGTTCCAGTAGTATGGGACCTGCATTATCTTCCCCTTCAGCCACATGGTAATCACAGACTACTTGATGCCCTTTGGAGTTTTCAATTAAAAGTTCAAAATCTCGAGTCCATTTGGCTGTCGCTTTTATTTTACCTTTTTTTCCACCAAGACTTGGTTTCTACATCTTTTGACACATAAGGCTGCTAGTTAGAAGGATCAGATGTGCTAATTGGCTTTAATGTAATATTGGGAATTCATGGTTTTTTCCTGGGATTTGGAGGTTCATAATGTTTCCAAAGTCTCTGTCCACTGCATTTTTCGCGCGCGCTGCTGTTCACTAAGTTAACGCAATTCATGCCAAATATCTTTCAGAACAAAACACCGCCGTTCCAGTAACTCTACTTCTCTAAGAACAGGTTCTCACTGAAAGAATGTGTGGTGGGCCGGCCCGGACTTGAACCGGGGACCTTCTGCGTGTCAGGCAGATGTCCTAACCAAACTAGACGACCGGCCCTTTGGGTCATCTTCTTATTCATGTCGATAAAGGCTAAGTAAAGGTTTTCTTGCCTATAGTTTTTTCCAAGCGCCTTATGAATGGGGTGCTACATTAGCCTAACTCTTAAATTCTTAACTTCATCTATAATATCACACATACGAGTAATGGAGAGCATTATAGTGAGTGATATAGAAAATTCACGAATATTGAGAAAGCTTCCAAGAGATAAGTCCTTTTACTTCTTCACCTCGATTGGAAACTACACTGGAGAGTGGGCTGCATCCTTAGAGGACTTTGTCAAGAAAATTCCTAATTTGGATGCTAAATCCCTAGAATTTCATCTGTATCGAGACGATTTTGAGAAATGGGTTGGAGAAACACTTGAAGACAATGCATTGGTTTACAAAATAAAGCAACTCAAAGAATTGAAACCAATTGGGATAGACTTGAGAGATCGTCTTTATTTGATTGTTTTCAAACACTACGAGAGCGTTAAGAAGCCCGTATCTACCTCATTTACAGCCACGTTTAAGAAAAGCAATCCCACCATAGTGAATTTTGAAGCAGTAAAGTCGCAGAATGTTAAAGAAGTCAGCCCTAGCGATTGAATAACGACCGTTTCAGGGATATCTCCTTTTGGTTCGGTGAGAATAGAGTAGTTAATAGAAAAACTTTGACAGGATCAAACAAGCTATTCACAGATACTCCAATAATATTTTTAGGAACCTTGAAACTGGCAGCTTCTTCAGAAGTAGGATAGTATACTAGTTTTGAGTTGAAGGGATTAGGTTGATTATTCTTTATTTCTTGGTTTATTTTATCAACTGCCTTTTGTATAGTATAGGGATTCTCTGCAAGAAGATACTGGAGCAGCTCTAGAGTGAAGGTATCCGTGTAGTTTGCTTCCACCCAGCTGGTCCAGCCAACGACAGCTCGAGCGCCTTTGCCAACCAAAGCTTTTGCCATGGAGGTTTGGTTCAGACTATTGCACCCCATCAATATGATTAGGCAATCATCATCAAAGCGACCTCTCATTGTTTGATTAATGAATCGGGGCCCTATAGCGAAATACCATTCTTCAAAGGAATACATTTGAGCCTTGCTTATTTGCTTGCTTTCCGCTAGATCAAAGTACACTCCATTCCGATAAAGCTCAGATGTGAAGATATCA
>JAUWDF010000048.1 GCA_030608925.1 Candidatus Bathyarchaeota archaeon
GAAATCGAGGTTATCTATCACTTAAACCGCGGTGGAAAAACCGAGCTCTCGCTGAAAGTTCGAGTGGCAAAGGATAAACCTGTCCTGCCAACTATCACTGATCTTATACCGGGCGCTACATTGTACGAGCGGGAAGTCCACGACCTCTTGGGAGTCACTTTCGAGAAGCATCAAGACTTGTCTCCCATCATTTTACCTGAGGGCTGGCCTCCGGATGTCTACCCGTTAAGGAAGAAATGGACAGCTAAAAAGATCCAGGAGAAGGTCACACGGGAAGTGAAGTAGTGATGACTCATCGCACTATTCGTATCCCGTTTGGACCACAACACCCTGCTCTAAAAGAACCTGAGAATTTCATGTTTGAGATTGAAGGTGAATACGTTGTTGGCGTTAAACCGCGCATCGGTTATGTTCATCGAGGAATCGAAAAGGCAATAGAAGGCCGGACATTCATCCAAAACCTCTACCTAGTTGAGCGAATATGTGGGATATGCTCACACGCACATACAACCTGTTATACTCAGGCCATCGAGGAGGTCTTGGGCGCTAAAATACCTCCTAGAGCCAAGTTTATTAGAACAATCATCGCGGAACTTGAAAGAATTCACAGCCACTATCTCTGGATAGGGTGGGCTGCACATGAAATCGGTTTTGAAACCCTTTTTATGTATCTGTGGCGCGACCGGGAAATAGTTATGGACTTGCTGGAGCTGATTTCTGGAAGTCGTGTACATTACGCCATGAACACCATCGGAGGCGTGCGAAGAGACCTACCGCCAGAAATGGTGGAAAGAGTCAGGAAAGGCCTCGATGTCTTGGAAGATAGGACAAAATACTACAAGAAAATCGTAATGACCGAACCAACAATCTCGAAAAGAACAGCTGGAATCGGTAAACTGAAGCCAAGAGACGCCTTAGCATTGTGCGCAGTTGGACCAACCTTACGTGCCAGTGGAATCAAGCGCGACGTTAGAGCGGATGATCCTTACATTGCCTATGATGAAATCCCGTTTAATGTCATAACCCATAATGGATGCGATGTTATGAGCCGACTCTTTGTAAGATGCGACGAAACCTTTGAAAGCATAAGCATAATCCGTTATGCTATGGACCACCTGCCCAAAGGAAAGATTAGAATCAAGGTTCCAAGAAAAATCCCTGAAGGTGAAGCTGTTTCTAGAGTTGAGGCACCACGAGGAGAACTTATTCACTATGTAAAAACAAATGGGACTACAAAGCCGGAACGATATAAAGTCAGAAGCCCAACCTTAGGAAATATCCCGTCTCTCTGCAAAATGCTCGTTGGAGGATATATCGCTGATATACCAATCGTCATAGCTGGAATAGATCCATGCTTCAGTTGCACTGACCGATAGGTCTTGGTCACGTAAGAAACAACAAGCAGTGGGTTTGGTGGGGCGAAGATTTGGGGGGGGTACGCAGTTAAATGGTGCCGGAAGGCGTAGTGGCTCTCCTGGAGATTCTCCTATTTCCAGGGTTCCTCTTCCTCATAGCTTTAGCCTTCTTCTATGAGTGGATAGACAGAAAACTCCTTGCTAAGCTTCAAAACAGGTACGGTCCACTCTACACAGGTCCTTCAGGCCTGCTTCAGCCCTTCGCGGACTTCATTAAGTTGCTCTCTAAAGAAGACATTACACCTAAAGCAGCAGACAAGCTTATGTTTAGTTGCGCACCACTGTTGCTGCTGTCTTTTCCCCTCTTAGCGTTATTCCTCGTCCCTGTCAATGGTTTGACAGCCCTCATCAGCTTCGAGGGCGACTTGGTTTTTCTGATGTTTTTGTTCACCTTGATAGCAGTCACCATTTTCATCGCTGGCTGGAGCTCAGTAAACAGGTTTAGCACGGTTGGGGGCGTAAGAGCTGCATTCCAGATGCTTGGATATGAGATTCCAATGACTCTTGCAATGGTTGGTCCGACAATTGGGGCTAGAACCTTGTCCATCAGTCAAATTGTGGGTTGGCAGTCTCACAACGCAACTTGGTTCATCTGGCTTCAACCTATCGGCTTCGTCATATTCGTTATTTGCCTGCTGGCGGAGCTGGAGTTTATCCCATTTGATGCTCCAGAGGCAGAAACAGAGATCGTAGCCGGATGGTCCACCGAATACAGTGGACGGAAGCTGGCGTTGATTCGACTGGGAAAGGATGTGGAGCTTGTGCTCGCTGCGTCGCTAATTACCTCATTGTTCCTGGGTGGTCCCAGCAGTCCATTGCCGATTCCGGCGATTGTAGTTTTTCTCCTCAAGACAACTCTTGCAGTTGTGCTTCTTACGATCTTGCGGGCGTTATTTGCAAGATTTCGTATCGACCAGATGATTGTTGTAGCGTGGAAGTACCTGATACCGATAGCCATTCTACAGATGGTACTGATTCAGCTTGGTTTGGGAAGGTGACAGGGACTTGGCGATGGTAAGAGAACTACTCAAGCATTTGTTCAGGAGCCCTGCCACCTCAAAGTACCCATTTGAAAAAAAAACGTCTTTTAAGGCCGTTAGGGGAAGACCCGTCTGGGACATGAAGCGATGTACTGGATGCAGACTTTGCTTCAGAGACTGCCCTTCTGGGGCTATTGAGATGGTGGGCAAAGGATCGGAAGCGGAGTTTAAACACCATCTTGATCGATGCCTATTCTGTGGGCAATGCGAGGAGGTCTGCCCTGTGGACGCAATTGCTATGACTGATGAGTTTGAGTTAGCCAGTTACGATCGAGCTGGAATGATCATAGAGTTTAAAAGGTAAGAGCATGCGCCTTGGCAAGTCCAGAGATGTTAATGCTCTTCCTCTTCATTTATCTGACTGAGCTAGCCTCTAAGGTGTTTATTGTGTTACTGACTGAGTTCCCTCTTACGTACTTTCGCGTCGCCTAAGATGGATGCGCGTGCAAATATGCTTCGGTTATGCAAAACGCTACTCTAAGAAGATGGCATTCAAACAGAAAAAACCGATGCATGCATGCGTTTAAGCGTAGCCATCAGCCTTGACTTGGGGGTGCAGAGTAACTTAGGCACGCCTCCCCAAACTTCATATCCCACTCATTCACCTTTGGGGGCTTATGCCGCGCGCAATACCTGTGCTCAGATTCGAGACATCTTCTCTAGATACGCAGAGTGTGTTTGCGCACGCGCAGGTGTCAAAATGCATGAAGTAGAACATACGATAGAAGCTTTAGTTCTGGCTGCAGGTGAAGGAAGCAGATTAAGAGGTTGCACAAAACATAAGGGTCTCCAACCAGTTGCAGAAATCCCATTACTCGGTAGAGTTCTTTGGGGCTTAAAGCAAGCAGGAGTGAAGAAAGTCTTTGTAGTTGTGGGGTACGAGGGACACAGTATACGGAAGGAAATCGGAGAAGACTATCGGGGACTTGAAATCAGTTACATAACAGCGCGAGACTGGGAAAGAGGGAACCTGTACTCTTTCATGGCGGCCAAAGGAATTTTCCAAAAGGAATTTCTACTCTGTATGGGTGACCACATCTTTGACCCTCAACTAGTAAAATCTCTTATGAAAGCCAAACTTGAAGATGTTCTAGTTCTTGCTACAGACAAAAAATGTTATTCACATGATGACACGAAAGTGCAAGAGAGAGACGGTAGAATTCTCAGCATTGGGAAAAAACTGGATAGTTGGAATTGCGTGGATACGGGTTTCTTTCTGTGTTCACCTAGGATGTTTGACTATGGTGCAAAGGTAATGGAAACAGGGGCATCAGAACTTGCTGACTGTGTTCGACTTGTTGCCACAGATGGATCTGCGCGAGTAGTCGATATAACTGGTAAACGCTGGGTGGATGTGGATACAAGAAGCGACGTCAAAAGGGCAAGGAAGCTTGTTGCTGAGCAATCCCAGAAAGGACGTGGACCATCCGACTTTGTTGCTCATTATATCAACCGACCGATTGAGAATAAAATCATCTATCTTCTTTCTGATTCTTCGATAACCCCGAATCAGGTATCTATATTCGTGAATGTGCTGGCATACACTGTGACTGCTCTGTTTCTCCTCGGCCACCTCTTAGCCGGAGGGATTCTAACGTTCGCAGTAGGTGTAGTGGATGGTCTAGATGGGAAGCTGGCGAGGATACATGGTTGCGAAACAAAACTGGGTCGTATGGAACATGTGTTTGATCTACTGTACGAGTTTTCATGGCTCATAGCGTTAGCTTTCTTTCTGAGTCGCAGTCTAGGTTCAACGCCGTTGATGGTTGCTGCGTGTTCCATAACTTTCATTGCGTTCTACAGGTTTTGCTATGACCAGTTTGGAAGGGCTACGGGAGTTAGTTTGGATGTTTACGGGTCGTTTGAACGTGTTTTTCGTAGAGTGGCAGGAAGAAGGAACATCTACAACGTTTACATCCTGGTAGGAGTCCTTCTAGGAGTGCCGTTTTACTCTCTGATGGGAATCTTGTTGCACTCTGCGTTGACAGCAGTGGTCTACGCTTATAGAGCAGCAGTTCACTTACACGCAGCTGATGAAGTTGGCATGCGCAGGCAGGGAGCTTCTTAGCTGTTCTTCATATGTAAAATGATGCGTGCTCACGTCTGAGAACGGCACTACATTTTAGCTCGCGCGCGCGTTTCTCTTCGCGCTTTTTCTCTCTCTTCTGTCCTTCTTTGTCATTGGCTTTTTCTTGGGGCTTTTACCTATACCGAATTAATTCACGACGTAACGAGGTTATGGCAGAGCACCATTAAACCTACAGTCAATACGAGCGCGCGATATTTTATGAAGACCAACCCTCCAACCCGCATCGAAAGATATATAGCCGTTTAATTTGGCTAGATTACAGTTCATAAATTAGAGATTGTTCGATAAATCGGGAGGGAGAAATACATATTCGAAGAGTATTTGACGACTGAAAACTTACTTCTTATCGCAACTGGAGCAACAATTATCGTTGCCATAGTTATTGCAGATCGGGTAATCCGCAGAGCCATTACCAAATACTCACAAAAATTAAAGATGGAGAAACATGGTGAGAACATTCTAAAGCTAATTGCGAGAATTGTCGTTTCTGCAGCCGGTCTAGTTGCATTGCTCTCTTTTTTTGGTGTACCTACTGATTGGTTCATAGGAGTCTCAGCATTAACTGGAGCAGCGATCGGGTTTGCATCTACACAGACCGTGGGGAACTTCTTAGCTGGATTTTATCTTATGATCTCCCGACCATTTATGGTTAGTGATTATGTGAGGATTGGTGATACAGAAGGAGAAATTCGAGAGATAACCATTAACTACACGAAAATATACTCGCCTACATACAACATAACTGAGATACCGAATAGGAGAGTATTGGATAGCACCATCCTCAACTATTCGTACAAAAAAAACATAATCGATTACTCATTTCCTATGGGCTTTCCCCACCTGGAAAATATGCCTAACACAGATCTAATTGAGCACTGCATCAAACCAGCTATTGAAACATTCTATAGTAGATACAAGGATTTTCTCCCGAGGAAGCCTGAAGTGAGCATGTCCAAAATGGACCGACTCGAACGGAGCTTTCTAATAAGAATGTTCTTTCCCGAAGGAAAAATAGAAACTTTCTATAACCTCCAACCAGAACTCATGCAAGACATAGTGGATAGATGGGATGCTCGCAAAGCAGGGAAAAGCGCTCAATAATCTCTTGAGAACAAGGCAAGCGCAGACATGATGCATTGAAAGTACGCCTGAGCCGTTTGTGCATCTTGCCATGCTAAGCCAGTGAAAAAACGCTCGCATATTGATAGACCGCCCCAAATTCATAGCGAATAACGAGAAGATTTACACCGTTGCCATTTCACTTTGCATACGGTTCTGCGAGCATGCTTTTTCGTTCGGGATTATGGACCAGCCCCAATTTGGTAGCGAATGCAATGCCTGTACTTGCAGATTAAAAACTGACAAGGGGAAGTTTGCAGGAGAAATCTCCGCTTGTTCCCCCTGGGCTTCTGAAACATATGGATTTTAACTAGGATCATTCTTTAATTTTCCAGACGCGGACACGAAAAGTTCCAGTGCGCGCGCCATTTCTGGAATCTCTGGGTTGTGTCTGAGAAGGTAGCTCATGCAACGGCTTACCCTGACTTCTGAAAAAGGCGTCAACGCGCGCGCGAATGGTGGGGCTGCCCGGATTTGAACCGGGGTCACGAGAGCCCAAGTCTCATAGCCTAGACCAAGCTAGCCGACAGCCCCGAATGCTTCTTGATTTAGAGGTAGATTTAGCCTTATTTATTACCAGTGATTGATTACCATTTCGTAGACTGTCTATCATTGTTTTGTCATTGATTACCTGCTG
>JAUWDF010000165.1 GCA_030608925.1 Candidatus Bathyarchaeota archaeon
GTAAATACCATCCAGAAACACGCGAGGATCTTTTGACTTCACTTTCGTTGCTTGTTCGATGTTTGCTGCAGTCTGGCTTACATCTTCCAGATTCACGCCTTGAACAACTACGTCATCAGGTTGAACTTGAACCTGCGTTTCACCTACAATCGTTGCCTTACGAGCGCTACGCTCACCTGTGAAATTCCCTATTATAATACTTCCATCTTCGGTTTTGACTGAAATTGGAAAATGAGAAAAGACAATTTTAAGTTTGTAAGTAAACCCCTTGGTTACTCCCACAATCATGTTCTTAATGTGAGAGCTCACGGTTCCAACCAGCGCTGCCTCCTTTTTGCGAGGCCATTCCGTTCGTACACTTACTGTTCGCTCTTCTTTCCAGATTTTTATTGGAGCATGGGAGAAGTCTCGGGTTATGGTTCCCTTCTCTCCAGTTACTGTGACAAATCGACCATCAATCTTCAGATCTACACTATCTGGAATATCCACCGTCTTTTCCATTTCAAAGAGGCGCATTCTTTCTCTTCTCCTAATATATGAAAGCTAGCAATCGTCCTCCGACGTTCTCTTCTTTAGCTGCTTTTTGTGAAGTTACTCCTAGTGATGTGGAAACCACTAACAAACCCATGTCTTTAGATGGGAGGAAGGTTCTCTCCCAATTTTCAAACTCATCTGCTTTTACTTTGAATCGAGGTCTCACAGCGCCACATTTGTTTATTCTGCCAAGGAGTTGAATTTTGAATTTTCCTGTTCTACCGTCATCTATGAATTCGAATTCCCCAATGTACCCATTCAGCTGTATCACTCTCAGAACGCGTCCAAGAAGTTTGGAGGCTGGAGTGATCACACATTCTAGCTTGAGACGCATTTCATTATTCATGAGAGTGGTCATGCCATTGGCGATTGTATCAGTCACGGAACTTTCGCTTCCCTTTCATTCAAATTTCTTAAAACCAAGGTCCTTGGCTACCTCCCTAAAACACTGTCGGCATATATATAAATTGTAACGCCGGATTACTGGTCCGTAGGAGCCGCATCTGCGACATGGTCTGCTGCCCTTACCGAATTTCCTCTCTTTCTTGGGTCTTTGTTTTTTCAATCACTAGCACCTCACTCAATTTCGACTCCAATGCTATCTTTGACAAATATGATGGCTTCTTGAGGTGTTAGTAGATGTTTGGCTCCGATTCTTGATTTGACTCGCCTACGCTCCTTGACACGGTATCCTCCTCTCCCCATAGTGACAGCTACGTCCATTCCAAAGATGCCAAGTTCTGGAGAATACCTAGTGTCAGGGATTTCTATATGTTCATTGATTCCAAAGGAAAAGTTCCCATTAGTATCGAAGGCGTTCTTTTATATTTTGTTGTCGACTGCTTGTAGAGCTTTTTTTAGGAATCTTCGAGCCTTTTCCTTTCGCAAAGTCACCATGCAAGCGATGGGTTCACCTTGCCTTATTTCGAACTCCCTGATGGTTTGCTTAGCCCTTCGCTTAACAGGTCCTTGCTCAGTGAGTTGCTGAAGGACTTTCCCTGCTTTCTCCAAAGGTTCACCTGATTTCCCTATTGACATATTAACAGTTACTTTTCGAATGCGGGGTTTTAGCATAGGGGTATCTTCCCATTTTTTACGGATTTCTTCTTCGTTCAATTACTCCACCGCAGGTAGCGATATGGATTGCTCATTATCCCCGATTACGAAAATATAGTCAAGGATTGTCTGGAAGGTTTTCCCAGAGGCATCTTCGATTGTCGCTAGGGACCGACGCCTTTCTCCGGTTACCTCTTCAAGATCTGAAATTTTGCCATGTATACCTTTGTTCTTTCCACCTGTGATCAGAGCTGGGATTCCTTTTGTTAGCTTCAATTGCCCCATTATTTCCCCGCTATGAAGCGCTATCTTCAGCACATCTAGAGTTTTATAAACATCTTCTATGGGGTTTTTTGGATCTGCAACCTGAACAAGCTTATTGGTTCCATCATGGAAGTTAAGCTGAATATGACCTTTCGGTACAATAGTTTTGTTTTCGATTCTGCAGAGCTTGAAGTCTGCTTCATCTTTTTCTATCGGATGCAGAATTAACCCCTTTCGGTGTGACAAGACTCGATAGGTGACCTTTGCATCCGGAATTTCTATTACATCCATTAGACCAGTAGGAAAGGCTTCTTCTCTACGCGTTTTTCCATCAACAAGAACTTTTCCCTGAGTGATAATTATTTTTGCTTCTTTTCCTGTCTTAGCAAAACCGAGAATGTCCCTTATAATTATCGTCAATGGTAAACTTTTTTTGATTGGATGAGCTCCTGCCTTTGGCTTTACCACCCAAGCATACTTCTTTCGTGGAATAGCCCAGAAATTAGGAGATGGTTCTCGTTTCAGATGTCTACTTCCACCTTTCTTTCCCATGTTATTTGCCTCCACTTTTCCTCATTTTTGACTGTCCTGCACTTGAAGAGGTTTTAATGCTGCTCTTTTTCTTTGCGTCTCCAGTTGCAGGCTTGGCTGGTTTCTTTTTCTTTCGGGTTTTTGCTACGGGTTTTTTCTTTTCAAGTGATTCTTTAGTTTTCTCAGCTTCTTCAACTGGCAGTTTAGTCGAAGCGCTGGCTTTTTTTCGAGGCGCACGTTTTTTTTGGGGAGTAATGCCTCTCCGCTTCAACCTCTCTTTGCGCCGTTTGTCGTCTAAGTTGAGGCTTATGATCATTACTTTAGATGGGTGAATTGGGATAGGTATCGCTGTTCCATCGACTTTTTCACGTGTGACGCCTTCAACAAATATCCTGTATTTTCCCCTGTTAGCACTCGTGATTTTCCCTTCAAATCCTGCACGGTCACCTCTTATTACCCGCACTGTATCTCCTGTTTTCACAGGAAAAGCATTGACACCGTGTTGTCTTTTTAGATCTGAGGATAAGGATGCGGAGAATTGTTTATGTCGTCGATGTTTTGGTGCTTGAAACAAATTCTTGCGGCGGGTGCTTGGCTTGGTTATCTGCATGATATTCACCTCATAACTATACTATGGTACTTGAAGCGCTTGCGATCCTGGGCCACCTTTCAGCTGCCTCCCTTGCTACTGGTCCTCTTATCTCAGAGCCCTTCATTTCTCCTTCAGCTGTAATTATTACTGCTGCATTATCTTCGAAACGAACCCAGACACCTTCAGGGCGACGAAAGGGCATTTTCTGGCGAATTACAACCGCTCGAAAAAGCTTCTTCCGCATATCTGGAGTTCCTTTCCTTACGGAAGCCATTATTAAATCACCAACTCCAGCTAAAGGAACACGTCTTAAACGTCCATGGTAGCCAATGACCTGGATTAATCTAAGTACTCGTCCT
>JAUWDF010000242.1 GCA_030608925.1 Candidatus Bathyarchaeota archaeon
AAAGATGAAGAATCTTTCCAGGGGATTTTTTCATAAAGAAAAATTATGCCTCACACTCGCCATTATAAATAGAACTTAATTCTCCCTATATCTTTTGTTATCAAATGAGAACTTTTTAGGTTGAATAAAAGAGAAAAATCTGTCTTGAAATGCTTTAATGATACGCTGGCTTTTTCAGGCTAGATACGCACGCGCAGGAAACTTTCCTTCCAGAGAACTGATTAAAATGGGAGTTAGTTGTTCTTCAATCTATGCTTGAGTAATCTGGCAGCATATTCCAAGCAAGCCTCAAGATCCCAAATACCGTTGGCTCCAGCTGAGATAGCATGACCGCCACCTTTACCATTAATATACTTGCCTAAAGGCTTGGCCAGCTCTCGACCTAGATGCATTCCGGTGGCATTGTAGAAATCTTGTGAAGAACGCATACTGATCCTGAGACTACCACTTTTGATTCCAGCCACAATTGCGACATGAGCTCCCAACGAAATCAAAGCTCTTGCAGCAGAAGCTTGATAGGCACCGACACGTGAAAAAACTACAATCCATTCCCCCACTTTGAGAAGCTTCACCCTCTTCGAAGCTTTTAGTCGAGCTATTCGTTCTGACTCCTCCATCGGTAATGAAAGGAGAGACAGAGCTTCTTGGGCGTTCACACCTGAATCAATCAAATCAGCAGCAATCTTCAGGGTTGTCGAGTTTGCAAGGATAAAATGCCGTGTGTCAAAGGCTATTCCTAGAAACAATAACTTAGCTTCAGTTTTCGTGAAACGAACGTTCATGTCCATGAAAAAACTATATATGATCTCACAAGTTGAAGATGCATTCTCATTCGAAATACAGAGCGTAGCTTGACGCTCCATCTCAGGATGATTTGCATGATGGTCAATTACGATAATTGGTGATTTCGAAGCTTCGACCCGCACTCTCCAATTATTTAGTTGTTGGGTAGTGTTCGTATCTAACAAGATTATTGCGTCAGCCTCTTCAATATGTGGTTCTCTCGTCAGTTTGATTGGCATTACAGAAAGAAGGTGTTTTGAAAGACGACTAGGACCCTCGGCTGCTGCAACTTCAACTTTCAATCGAGGACGAAGACGTTGCAATAAACCAGCAAGTGCAAAAGCTGCTCCAATTGCATCGGGGTCTGCATTGTGGTGACCCAACAGAACGATATGTCTAGCGTTAGTTTGATCTAGGATTGCAGTTATCTCTTTGATCGACAACTCAGCTACCTTAAACCATTTTCCATTGATTCTAAGACTTATTCCTTTTCCCCTTTAGAAATTCTTCAGCATCTACAATTTAATCACTGGGATAACAGAGTCTACGTCAACAGTCTTCGGTATTGCGTGTGTGTAACACTAACGTTTTATTGCACTTGATGACCCTGGACTTAGATCCCTTTTAAGCTTTGTTTGCAATTGATTCATTTGACTACGTAAACGCTCTTCTTGTTTAGCTAAAACTTCCACTCGTGTGTCAAGAATTTCTTTACGTTCCTTTAAGTCTGCTTCGACCTTTGCTTTTTTAGATTTCACGAGAAGTGATCCAATGGATTTATAGATCACTGATTCTCTTGTCATTGTTCCCAGCTCAGTTATAGCCTGCTCAGTCTCTGTGAGTTCTAACTCCACTTGTTGTTTCTGTGTTAAAATCGTTTGAAGATTTCGTTGAACCTGTTGTAGTCGAAGCAGTCGCTCTTGAACTTGAGGTGGAAGCTGTTGTATATCGCTCATTTTTTTTCCTCAAAATCTGGGTTAAAGTTCTTTGAGCAATATGCTTTCGCATTAATTAAGTGTTTTTGCATGCCTCTTCTTCTTGAAGCGTCAACATAACTTCATGAGTACGCTTTGCAATCCCAACCCATCGAATATACGAATTCACAGTAGCTCTAAGTGCAGAAGTATCTGTCGCTTCAATCTGGATCATCATAAGTTTTCCTTCACCATTGATTGAAACCTTCGACCTAGATGTTGATGATTGCCTGGTTTCAGGTATCAGTGCTTGTAACAGGATCTTCAACTGGGCTTCTGATGAAAGCTCAATACTAATAATTGCGTTTCTTTTCATTTCTGTTATATCCAAATGGGACAGAAATATCCTTATTCACAGGCATGTATAAATCCTCGCAACTCTGAAAAACTGATCTGAATGGAGCACATCCGTAGCCATGGAATGAGTAAGACGCCCACAATCTGGTGTGTTTCCTGTCAGTGCTTGGACTCATCACTCACTCATATAATATTTGTATAGGTTCTTGAAGCTGCGGTCGTCCTACGTTAAATACCTTCAACTTCGAGAATTGCGTCATTGCTCATACCCTTTTCTTGGCACTTACGATGGTGATCACGTCATTGTTACTTAGAACATGATTTTCACCAATACGTTTTTTCCCTCGAGCTTCTATAGCATAGATAAAGTTGTCTCCAAGCTCTGTGTGGATCATGTAAGCCAATTGCTTGGCAGTTGTACCTAGGGGCACTAGATAGGCATCAGGTAGCACTTCACCTTTATGATTACTCAGTTTTTCTATGTTCTCCACAGGATATACTACTATACAATTAAGAAG
>JAUWDF010000094.1 GCA_030608925.1 Candidatus Bathyarchaeota archaeon
TGACAGTAATGAAGCAAGCAGTGCTTCGAAAATTGTTGCTGGACTTAGGACCCTTGGAGCAGAGATCAAAGTGAAGCGCCTATCAAAAGGCGACTATGTTATTTCAGACAGATGTGCTGTGGAGAGAAAAACAGTACAAGACTTCGCCTACACGCTTACGCGAAGATTCCTTTTTGACCAGCTTTATGGTTTAAGAGAACTATATCCTACTCCTATCATCCTGATTGAAGGATATCTGCCAATAATATACAAATATAGCCGAATTAATCCATCAGCAATCTGGGGCGCTATGTTTGCTCTAGCCAAGCAAGGAATAGCCTTGATTCATACTACAAACTATAAGGAAACTGTAGACTTCCTGTACACAGCCGCCAAACAGGAACAGGTAGTTGAGAAGCGAACTCCTGCAGTTCATGCTGTAAAAATTCTGGGAACGTTGGCTGATGCCCAAATATATTTTATAGCAAGCCTACCGAACATTGGACGAGAGAAAGCTATGGCTATTCTCAAGTCCTACCAAACTCCAATCAACGCTCTGATAAACGTTGAAGGTTGGGCAAAAGATGTACACGGTTTAGGTCCCGTAATCAGCAAGAAAGTGATGAACATCCTAAACACAGTTTATAAGCAGCAAGAGAAACGTGGAAGTTGAAAACACAGAAACAAAGAAACAATTGTGTTGGGCTCAAAAATAAGATCTAATTTTGATGTAAATCACCATATATAGTATTTGCATCTTGTACTAGTAAATGGTTATTTCACATTTGTTGAATTTGAAGAATTTCTTTAAACATGAAATCCTCAAACGCGAATCTCCAATAAGCTATATCTGCCATGCAAGTTCCTCATATCAGAGTTTTTCGTGGTGGAAAAGAATGTAAACACCTCAATCATCATGTCACTCGTGTGGGGTCCTTCAAGAATCTGCATGAGACAATTCCAAAATCCAAAAGACAATGTATCATTTGATCAAACTATCCTTGAACTCAAATCTTAAAAACTTGGAATGAGATGTATAATGCAAAAAAATCACTAAACCTTATTAATGGGAGCAGCGGAATAAAAACAACACACAAAAGGGTGAAGGCTAATGTCCAAACCATTCTATATAAAATATCAAACTCCAGATGCCGTCGCAGATGCAGCCTGTGAAGCCCTCCAGATAGCAACCAAAACAGGTCAGGTCAGGAAAGGAACAAATGAAACCACGAAAGCCATAGAACGAGGTATAGCAAAATTAGTAGTAATAGCCGAAGACGTGGAACCTCCAGAAGTTGTCGCTCATCTTCCTATCCTGTGTGAAGAGAGAAAGATTCCATTCGCATTTGTTCCAACAAAGAACAAAGTGGGAGCAGCTGTTGGAATCGACGTTCCAGCCGCATCAGTATGCATCGTTGAAGCGGGTGAAGCTCAAACTCTTATTAAGGAAATTGTCGGAAGAATCGAGGAACTCAGACGAGGCAAACAGAAGAATGAGTAAGACTGGTAAAAAGGAATCTAAAGATGAGGCGCGACGCGCGAATTTCCCGGCTGCAGTCATTCAGGTAATTGGGCGAACCAGCGCGACAGGTGAGATTACCCAAGTTAGGGTCCGAGTACTTGAAGGCAAAGACAAAGGACGTATAATCACTCGAAACGTAAAGGGTCCAATTCGCACCGATGACATACTAATTCTCCGAGAAACTGAGCGAGAAGCCCGAAAGATGCGAAGATAGACAGAAAGCGAAGTTGGAGGCTTGAGGTATTCCAAAATCAAGGCAATGCTCCTTCTGTGGGTACACTTTCGCCCAAGGTACAGGGCAAATGTATGTTAAGAACGATGGCACAGTTCTGTGGTTTTGCTCAAGCAAATGTAGAAAGAACAGTTTAACACTCCGAAGAGACCCTAGAAAACTTCGATGGACAAAATATTTCGGCAAAGAAGAACGAGGCAAAACTTGAATTCTAAATGATTACCTAGCTGTAAAGATGCTCTGATTATAAGCGACACTTCGAGCAAACAATTGAAAGTAGAAGAGAAAATTTCTATAGCGAAACAGTTTATATGATTCAACCAATTCTTATGATTTCAAACTGACCAAAGAGCCAAATAGGTTAGCGAGATTTATGCCGATACGACAACCCATTGTTTGCGTGCTGGGTCATGTAGACACTGGTAAGACTCTTCTCTTAGACAAAATACGGAAAAGCAGGGTCCAAGCACGCGAAGTTGGTGGTATAACTCAACATATCGGAGCAAGCTTCTTCCCGCTAGACACAATCAAAGAAATTTGTGGTCCCTTGCTGGGTCAGTTGAAAGGAGAAATTCAGATTCCTGGGCTTTTAGTAATCGACACTCCAGGACATGAGGCCTTTGCCAACCTCAGAAAAAGAGGAGGAGGTGTCGCTGATATTGCAATTCTATTGATAGACGTGCTAAAAGGTTTTGAAGCCCAAACATTTGAGTCTCTTGAAATTCTCAAAACCAGAAAGACCCCATTTCTTGTAGCTACGAACAAGATCGATCGCCTTTCAGGGTGGGTCTCGCAACCAGAAAACTCCTTTCTGGAGTCATACAAATCTCAGAATCAAAACATAAGAGATGATATTGATAATCGCTTGTACACAATAATGGGTACTTTCTCAAATTATGGCTTTCAAGCTGAGCGATTCGACAAAATAAAGGATTTCACCCGATCTGTGGCTTTGGTACCCGTGAGTGCTAAAACCGGTGAAGGAATTCCAGAACTTCTCTCAGTCCTTATCGGACTAACCCAACAGTATCTAAAGGACCGGTTGATTGTAACGGATGGACCAGCCAAAGGATCTGTCTTAGAAGTGAAAGAGGAAGCGGGACTGGGAATGACCATTAATGCCATAATCTACGATGGAATTCTACGTAAAGGTGACTTGATTGTGGTTGGTGGAACAGAAAAGCCCATTGCAACGAAAGTGAGAGCAGTTCTACTACCGAAACCCTTAGATGAAATTCGAGACCCGCGAGATAAATTTTCCTCAGTGAATTCCATCTCCGCAGCATCCGGTATAAAGATTGCAGCTCCAGACTTAGATACCGCCATAGCTGGAGCTCCACTATATGTTGTGCCATCCGAAGAGGAAACATCTGAATACCTAAAGATGATTTCAGACGAGGTTGAGAAAATCAAGATTGCCACTGATGTAAATGGCATTGTCTTAAAAACTGATGCTCTAGGTAGCCTGGAAGCTCTAGCTGAAATCCTAAAACGTGAAAAGATCCCAATAAGACTAGCAGACATAGGCGATATTTCCAAGCGCGACATTGTAGAAGCCAAGATTGTAAAAGGAAACGAACCACTTTACGGCGTGGTTCTAGCATTCAATGTTAAAGTTCTACAGGATGCAGAAGAAGAGGCAAAAGATAACCATGTCAAGATTTTTCGACATAACATAATCTACCATCTGATAGATGAATTTATGGAATGGATAACCAACGAAAAAAGTATACGAGTGATGAAGGAGTTAGGCAGACTCACGAAGCCAGGAAAAATTCAGATGATGCGAGGATACATTTTCAGAAAAGCTAAACCAGCTATTGTTGGAGTGGAAGTCTTGGCCGGTCGAATAAAGCCTAAAACTACACTTGTAAAAGAAAACGGTGAAGAAGTAGGAGAAATAAAGCAAATCCAAGATCAAGGCAAAACAGTATCAGAAGCAGTGGCAACTAAACAAGTGGCAATCTCTATAGACAAACCGATTGTCGGACGTAACATCCATGAAGAAGAGGTCTTTCATGTCAAAGTACCAGAATCTCATGTAAAGGCTTTATTGACAAAATTTCAAGGGAGCTTAACTTCTGAAGAGCTTGAGATTCTGGATGAGTATGTTCAAATCATGCGAAAGAAAACGAATGCTTTCTGGGCTATATAACAATTCACAACTTGTATCCAATTTGTCTTAGAAAGTGATTTTAACTATAGAGCGTCAGATATAGGAGGTGATATATATGGCAGAAGAAGATCGGTGGACAAGACGAGGTAGAAGAAGATGGCCCTTTTTCAGAGGTTGGTTCTCAGAGGACTTTGATGAGATATTTAGAGAAATGGAAGAAATGATGGAGAAAGAGTTTAAAGATATGACAAAAACTGTTCCGGATGGTCTTGTTAGAGAGAGAACACTACCTGATGGCAAGAAAGTCAAACAATGGGGACCTTTCGTATACGGATACAGCGTAACAATAGGCCCTGATGGTAAACCTCAAATCAAGGAATTCGGTAATGTAAAACCTGGCACACAAAGGGGGAGACCTAGAATTGAATTCAGGGAGCAGCGAGAGCCATTGGTGGACATTTTAGAAACAAATGGAGAAGTCAAGGTCATTGCTGAACTGCCTGGAGTCGACAAGCAGGAGATAAAACTACATGGAACAGAAAACTCCTTAACAATATCTGTTGACATGCCACAACGAAAATATCACAAAGAAATACATCTCCCAACGAAAGTTGATCCAAAACTAGCAAAATCTACCTACAAGAATGGCGTCTTAGAAGTAGCAATGCTACGGAAGAAAGAAGAAAAACCAAAG
>JAUWDF010000205.1 GCA_030608925.1 Candidatus Bathyarchaeota archaeon
GCAGGAGATGTCATTAATGAGGCCTTTCAAGAAGCAGGTATAAAGCCAAGGGAAATTGACCTTGTTGCTTTTTCGCAGGGACCAGGGCTTGGACCATGTCTTCGCACCGGGGCAACATCAGCTAGAGTATTGGCATCTACACTAAACGTTCCTCTAGTTGGTGTTAATCATTGCGTAGCTCACATTGAAATTGGCAAGTTGGTCACAGGAGCTAAAGATCCAATAACTTTGTATGTTTCTGGAGGAAATACAATAGTTACTGCATTCGACGCAGGACGCTACAGAGTTTTTGGTGAAACTTTAGATATTGCTATTGGCAATTGTCTAGATATATTTGCAAGAGAGGTTGGTTTTGTACAAAGGAAAGGAGAACCTTTGGGTGCTAGCCTTGAGAAGGTAGCTAGAAAGGGGAAGAAACTGATAAACTTACCTTATAGTGTCAAAGGTATGGATTTGTCCTTCAGTGGACTCCTTACAGCCTCGGTTAGACTTCTCAAAAGCAAAAAGTATCTGATTGAAGACCTTTGTTTCAGTGTGCAGGAGATGGCATTCTCCATGCTAGTGGAAGTCACTGAGCGTGCGCTGGCTCATACTGAAAAAGATGAGATTCTCTTGACAGGAGGTGTGGGAGCTAACAAGCGGCTGCAAAACATGCTTGAATCCGTTGCTAACGATCATGGTAAGCGCTTTTGTGCTGTTCCAAAGCAATTTGCTCTAGATAATGGCGCTATGATTGCTTGGACGGGTATTCTTGCCTACAGGCACGGTATAACTACACCTCTGGAAAAGAGCTATGTTCACTTAAAATGGAGGCTCGAAGAAGTAGATGCAACATGGGTCGAAGAATAAAATTCTGATGAAAAAAGGGGCAGAAGCAAGCATCTTTCTTGAACATTGGCAAGAGCGGAAGGTGCTTATGAAACGACGAATCGCTAAAAAATACAGGTTCCCTGAGCTGGACAAGAAAATCCGTACTAGACGAACCATTAAAGAGTCTCAACTGATTCATGACGCAAAAAAAGCTGGAGTCCCAACTCCAACTATACTTATGGTTGACCTTAATAACTCAAATATCGCAATGGAGTTTGTGGAAGGATTACAAATAAAACAGGTTCTTAACAATCTTACTCCTGATGAACGACAAATATTGAGCAAGAAAATTGGTGAACTCATTGGGCTTCTTCACTCTAATAGTATTATTCATGGTGATCTTACTACATCAAACATGATACTCACACCTTCTGATGATATCGTCTTTGTAGACTTTGGTCTTGGAGAGAAAACAACAGAATTAGAAGCTAAGGGCATTGATCTCCATCTTATGAAACGTGCATTGCAAAGCACCCATTTTATCCACGCAGAGGATTGCTTTCAAGCAGTCTTAGAAGGCTACTCGAGACAAGTCGGAGGAAAGATGACTAAGGAAGTATCCGAAAAGATAGATGAAATTGAGATGCGTGGGAGATATATTTCTGAAAGGAAGCATGACTGAAATCATGAAGTGCTGGACTCAGAGTAACTAAATAGTTTTCCACGATGGTTAACATGACCAAACTCCTGGGACATAAGGTGGCATTTCTCATAACAAGCAACATTCACAAATTTAGTGAAGCCAGGAGAGTTTTAGGAAAGTTTGGAATCGCAACTGCAATGCTGAAGAAGGTGCAAAAAACAGAAATCCAAAATGATAAAATCACGATTATCGCGAAGACAAGTGCAATGGAAGCGTTTGAAAAATGCAACTTACCATCAGTAGTCGAGGATGCTGGTTTATTTATTGAAGCTCTGAAAAACTTTCCAGGACCTTATTCTTCGTATATTTTTAAAACAATTGGAAATCGTGGGATTCTTAGGTTGATGGAAGATGTGGTCAATAGGGAAGCGAAATTCAGATCCGTTGTCGCTTTTTTCGATCAATCAGTTGATGAATCAAAGTGCTTCATTGGGGAGGTTGAGGGAGAAATCGTTGAAGAGTGGCGGGGTATGCAAGGATTTGGCTTCGATCCCATATTTCGTCCTCTTTCCTTTGAGAAGACCTTCGCTGAGATGACGATTCAAGAAAAGAATCTTTGCTCTCATAGATCCATTGCTTTCCAAAAATTCGCCAAATGGTTTGTGCAAAAACCTTAGTTCTCAGAAGTCTTAAATATCTGCATTGTGTGGTAGAAAGAGCCTTGGGAGGACAAAAGCATTGCCCAAACAGGAAAAGGGAAGATCACACTCAATACGTCCGGTAAGCAAGAGAAAACCATCTTGGTGTAGATACGAACCTGAAGAAGTTGAGGCTCTCGTAATCAAACTAACCCGAGAAGGCCAGTCCCCAAGCAGAATAGGGACAATACTCCGAGATCAACATGGAATTCCCTTGTCGAAACCAATAACTGGAAAAAGCATAACTCATCTGCTGAAAGAAGCAGATCTTGCGCCTGTCATTCCCGAGGATTTAGATATGCTTCTAAGAAAGGCATCCAGACTCACCACACACATGGAGAGAAATAAAATGGACCTACACAACAAAAGAGCGTTACAAATCGTAGAATCACGAATTTATAAATTATCCAGATATTACAAGAAAAAAAGTGTTCTATCATCTGACTGGAAATATGACCCCAAAGCGGCTTCTATCATATAGTTTAGGGTTTGATATGGCGAGAGGAGAAAAAGCCATAGAAGCCTTCATGAATGATGCATCTGAAGCAGCAAGAAATATCTCCCAATGCATTAGTGAAGACGGGTTTATCCATGTTGTTTCTCATTTGGACGCTGATGGTCTAGCCGCAGCTGGAATTCTTGCGAGAGCTCTGTGGAGTGTTGGCGCCAAATTCCGCGTGAGAATTCAGCAATGGGTCGATAAAAGGATAGTTTCGGAAATTAAATCAGATGACCCTGATCTTTCGATACTGGCTGAT
>JAUWDF010000103.1 GCA_030608925.1 Candidatus Bathyarchaeota archaeon
CAAATCCTTGTGATGGACGTGGCCAATTGAAAGCCTTACAGCGATTGGCTGCGCTTGGGATTCTGATGCCCCTTCGTGATGTAAGTCTTGAGCTGTCAAGTTGTTTGGAAGGGAAAAATCGACTAGGGTGTTCATATCAACTTCGTACGGCATTTCCAACAGGTCTTCTCTAATGAACCAATTTCCTTGTAATCCTCTACAATGAACACAAGTATTAGCTATGACTATATGTCCCATCGTCTTACTGAGGACTCGTCTGACAAAGGGATATTTCTCCATCAAAACCATATCCAGTTTTTCAACATCACCTATCGTGTAGTTGAACCCCGCTTCAAAATCATATGAAACGACAGGAGTTTCTTCTCCACATTTCCAGCAATTCTTCGACCACTTGAAGATAGGGATCTCTTTGATTGCTGAAAGCTCCCGACTGATAGACTTCTCAGGATTAGTAGGTCGTGAGATTTCTAGAAGATTACGTTTGCATTCTTTACAAACACCCTTGTCTCTTTTCCACACCGCATCCCTAAGCTTGCTTTCCATAAATGAGTAATACAGCCAACGCGTTTATTTGCGTTAGTCAGATGACACGCACTTTCCTAGCTAAATCAACGGTTTAATTGAGGGAACTCTATCTAGACAGTCCGATGCGGATTCACTAACGTCGCGACAGAGCATGCGCGCGCATCGCTTGAATTGTCTATCGTCAGTTTCTTATTATTCGGTTATAATAGCGTCAGGCTCCTTTCCGACGTAATCGTAAAAAAGGTTTAAAGCATACAGGTAATACCGTTCTGTCTGAGAACTGCGGCTGTGGACAAATGCCACATTGTCAAGCCAGGTTTCAACGACGTTGGATGTGTTCAATTCCACGTCAATGCATTGTATGAGTAGAAGAGATGAATAAATTGTCACCCCAGAGTGAAGTTAGATGCCTAAACTGCTTAAAGAGATTCACTGTTTCCCCAAAAGCAGAGACAGCGGTTTGTCCTCACTGTAACACAAAATATCGAATCTCTTGGCCGACACCAAATCAAGCGAAAGTAAGAGGACTAGCTTAAACTAATGTTGGTATGGTGATTAAGATGGTCTGGAACAGAGAAATACTCTATATAAATTTATCAACAGGGAAAATTTCTTCGAGAACTGTTCCAAAAATAATACGAACCCGGTATCTGGGTGGAAGAGGTGTGAACATGTACATGCTATTTAATCATTTAACCCCGAAGACTGATCCCTTAAGCCCCGATAACGTGTTGCTTGTGGGTGCTGGACTTCTTGCAGGCATCCCTTGCTTGGGTTCGGGAAGATGTGACATAGGAGCAAAGTCTCCTCTTACAGGTGCTGTTGGAGATTCCAACATTGGTGGCTTTTTTGCTCCTGAGCTAAGATTTGCAGGTTTTGATCATATTGTTATCACGGGGAAAACCAGTAAACCTGTTTATCTTTTAATAAAGAATCGTGATATCCAAATAAAGGACGCCTCTCACATTTGGGGACAAGACACTTTTGAAACGCAGAAAATTATAAGGCAGGATGAAGATGACGAAAACATCAAATCCTTAGTAATTGGTGCTGCTGGGGAAAACCTTGTAAAATTCGCTAATGTGCGTACTGGTATGAAAAACTCAGCTGGCAGAACAGGAATGGGGTGCGTAATGGGCTCAAAGAACTTAAAAGCTATCGCAGTCAGGGGAACAACTACACTCGAGTTCACTCATCCTGATGAACTTCTTGAATACTGTAAGCAAATGAATACCATGATCACGAGTACTCGATGGGCAAAAGCGCAATCACGATGGGGCACAATGATTATTTATAGTAACACAAACACCACCGGTTTGATCAGAACTAAGAACTTCCAACTCAATCAGCTGGAAGAAGGCCAAGACTTAGAGCCAGAGAACATAGACAAATATTCCATAGGCACCTCAGGATGCTACGGATGTGCTGTCCACTGTCGCCACCGCTATGTGCTTAAAGAAGGGCCATACGCACCGCTTTATGGAGAAGGCCCTGAATATACATCTCTTGGAGCCTTTGGAACGATGGTTAACTGCAATAAAATGGAAACAATACTAGTTGCTAACCACCTAGTCAACAAATATGGTGTCGACACTTTGGAGACTGGAGGGTTAATAGCATGGGCTATGGAACTCTACGAGAAAGGAATAATAAACGACAAGGCAACTGATGGACTAAAGCTAGAATGGGGCAATGAAGAAGCAGTCTATGAAATGATACGCAAAATCACCTACAGGGAAGGTTTTGGCAACATATTAGCAGATGGATTCAAAGCAGCAATCACCAAAATTGGCTCGGAATCCAAGTATTATGCGATTCAAATTAAAGGCATGAGTAATCTTCATTCAGACGAACGGCCCACACCTAGCTTCGCTCTAGGCATCGCAACTTCCACAAGGGGTGCCGATCACCTGCGAAGTCGCCCTGCAATAGATATGTACGGTTTACCAGAAGAGCTATTAGAAGAAGTATATGGTGGCCATGTAGCTTCAGACTACAACTCCTATGATGGAAAAGATCGAATGGTTTGGTGGCAAGAACTCCTTTACGCGGTCACAGATTCCATTGGAGTATGCAAATTCCAAACCGTTTTCTGTGCAGTACACGCACCACAATGGAAAGAATTCTCAAACCTCATTAATCTAACAACTGGATTGAATTTTTCTAAGAACCAGTTGATGGAAATCGGAGAAAGAATCTACACAATTGAAAGATTATTCAATTCAAGAGAAGGATTCTCAAGGAAGGATGACAACTTGCCCGAACGCTACTTCAAAGAACCCACCACCCTCGGGCTATCTGCTGCCAGAAACAAAAAAATCAGCATGGAAAAGTTCAACAAAATGCTAGATGGATATTACAAACTCCACAGTTGGGATAGCAACGGCGTTCCAACAAGGGAGTCTTTGAAAAAACTTGATCTCGACCACGAACCATCAAACCTTGTATGAGGCGTAGATTAACTTTGCAGAAAATGTTAGTAATCGATCCTGAGAAATGCACCGGGTGTAGACTTTGCGAAACAGCATGTTCGATCCATAATGAAAAAACTTGTGAACCCGAAAGAGCTAGAATTCACATAACAAAGTGGGAAAATGAAGGAATATATATCCCAATAGTTTGTCAGCAGTGCGACATCCCAATTTGCGAGACTGTGTGCCCTATGCATGCCGTGAAGAGAGACCCTGAAACTCACGCTGTAATCATAGACAGTGAACTTTGTGTTGGATGTAGGTTATGTGTCCAATTCTGCCCTTTTGGTGGTGTCGGAGTAGATGACAAAACCAAGAGGATCATTAAATGCGATTTATGTAATGGTGAACCTGTATGCGTCGAGTTTTGCCAGCCAGAAGCTTTGCAATATATTAATGCAACCACACTAAACATGAGAAAAAGAAGAGCTGCAGCTGAGAAATTTTCTGAACACCTCAAGAAGATGCTACGCGCTAATTACTAGATTTCCCGGTGATATCTACCGAACAGATGTTTCAACCATGGCAGCTTCAACGATTTCGGTGAAATCGCATATTTTTATTGGAATTGAGTTCTTGATCGATGTAAAACGGAAATTCATTTGACATGTCGGACAGGCGGTTGTCAAGACATCCGCGTTGAGTGGAACAACATCTTCCATTAATTTGCTAACTGCTGAATTCATGCTAACTGCATTATTATATGACCAAAGCCCTCCGCCGCCTCCACAACAACGAGAGCGGCTCATCTTCAAGGACGATTCAACAAGTTCAAGCTTTGGGATTTTGTTCAACACATTTCGGGGGGCATCATATACATTTGCGTGGCGACCTAAGGAGCATGGATCATGATATGCAACTCTTCCATCAAAACCCATAAAATCAAGCTGTCCTTCACCTATCAAGCCTTCAATAAACTGTGATGCATGAAGCACTTCGCATGGCATGTTAATATCCAAGACTTCAGGGAAAAGCTTAGAGAATGTGTAATAACAACCCGCGCAAGATGAGACCATCACCTTTGCTTTTGTTTTTTCTATGTTTTCGACGAGTTTAGTCGCATTCTTCTTTGCGTCACCCCACAAGCCTGATGCGAGCAGAATATAGCCACAACACCCTTCCTTTTCACCCAGCATAGTGAAATTAACGTCACAACCGTTTAAGACATTGACAAAAGCTTTCGCAGTCTTAGAGGTTCGCGAAGCCACTGTGCAACCGACCCAATAAAGAACATCAGCAGTCTTCTTAACCCGTGACCTTGATTCCGCTCCTAACCAAGAGATGCGTCGCTTCCGAGAAGTTAGTCCACCTGGATCCCCTGTTTTTTTTATGTTTTCTGCTG
>JAUWDF010000077.1 GCA_030608925.1 Candidatus Bathyarchaeota archaeon
TAGACGCTGCTGAAGCAACAACACCACCACCTCCCCCATTGCCAGTGGAGATGATTGTGATTGTTGCAGGGGCTGCAGTCGCTGTCGTCGTGATAGTTGCAGTAGTTTGGTTGAAGCGAAAATAGTCTATGACATTGCTACAGTAAAAGGAGATGTAGTCCCCTTTTACTGTAGATCTTCCTTTTTTTGATTCGTTCATTCTCTCAAGATATTCCTCAATACTATTCTGAAACCAACTCTTACACGTAATTTAATTATTTTCCTAAGAAAAGACTTATGAAGTTGGATGATTTTCAATTGCAACACCAGAATTTGTCTATGGTCCATCCAGCTAAGATAAGTAGAATGGATAATTTCAAGTTTAGTCCTTGAATAGCAGAAATGAACATGAAGAGAATTGGAGAGTGACAACAGTAGCACTAAGAGATTTGCTGGTAAAAAGAACAGTACAAGCAATTGTAACGATCTTCATTGTACTAGCGATAGATTTCGCTATTTTTCACCTGATGCCAGGAAGTATCATAGATAGACTAGCAAGTAACCCCAACCTCAATGAAGCTGTTATAGAGCAGATAATACGGCAATTTGGACTAGACTTGCCATTAGAGGTCCAGTTTGTGAGATTCATTGTGAATTTCTTGCAGGGCAATTTTGGTGTTTCGTTTTTCTATGGGGCAGAGTTTAATATTGGCGCAATTATCTCAGAGCGGCTGGTAAATACACTCTTCCTGATGATTCCTGCTGATATAATTGCCATTTTTCTGGGTTTGTGGGTTGGCAAGAATGCTGCATGGCATCGGAGGAAGCGTCGTGATGTCATTGGTCTTTCTATTTCACTTGTCACTTATGCCATCCCAGGCTTCTGGCTAGCCATGATTGCGGTTCTAATTTTCGGTTTTAAGCTCCAGCTAGTACCCACGGACCCCTACAATCTCACACGATCATTCAACGAATATGGCGGCGATTTCCTAGGTTTCCTGGTAGATGCCATTGCACACCTAATTCTACCTATTCTAATTCTTGTCATTGTAATCTTTGGTGTGTTCACGCTCATTATGAGAAACTCACTTCTTGATGTCATAAATGAAGATTACATGCTCACAGCAAAAGCAAAGGGTTTCTCTGATAAAGACCAACTCAATAAAGAAGCAGTACCCAATGCTAGGATTCCTGTTGCCACTGTTATCTCTATTCAAATAGGTTTCTCTGTAGTTGGTGCTCTATTAATTGAAATTGTCTTCAATTATCATGGTATCGGCCGTCTCATCTGGGATGCTGTTGTGCATAGAGACTTTCCAATGCTGCAGGCAACGTTCTTTGTATTCACTGTGGTCCTTGTTGTTACGAATCTCATTGCAGATTTCTTGTACTACTACATGGATCCTAGAATTCGGGTTGAGGGAGAGGTAAAGATTACAGAGAAAGGTGCCTCAGTGTTATCCCGCAAAAGACCGAGTTTCACCATAATCATCATGACACTCTTGATTATTTTGGATCTATTTGTGTTCGTGATTACACCAAGAAGCATTCTACAGATAATCTTACTTACCATCGCTGTTTCACTAGTCCTTGAAAGAAGAAGAGTGCTGGGATACCTGAGGATATTCACCTACCCATATAGACTATCAAACCTACGGTTCACATGGAAATCGAGAAAAGTAAAACTATTTGATAGATTTGCCAACCTCATGTTAATGTTAGGATTCCTATTCATATCCTTCCTATTGATTGCAGATATTATGAACATCCCCTTTACTTTTACAGGAGTCTTGAGTGTCAGCATCAATATGATAGTGATTGGTGTAGTCTGCAAATTTATCGGAGCGATTGCTGAGAAACCAGAAAGATTGTCAACCACATACAATGAAATTATTGGAAATAGATTGGGCCTTATTGGTCTGATTGTCGTGGTGCTATTTAGCGGAATTGCTTTGTTTGGTGATGTCATTGCTCCTTATGACCCGAAGTTGATAGGGGCTGGCCCTTCATTCTCCCCACCTACAGCATTGCCTCAGACATTAGGACTTGTTTTGAGTCTATCTTTTGTTTTACTCTTCATCGGAATATTGCTCTGGCTATACTCCAACCGCTTAGGCATGTCTGAAGTTCCAGCATTTTTCCGAATGACTTGTTATGGTATCCTTGTGGCGGAAATCGGAGTTGCTCTTGCTTTTGCTGCAGTCTTCAAGAACATCCTGCCCTCCTTTATTGGAGCTCTTGTCTTAGTATTTCTTGGAGGGTTCTACTCGCTCAGAGTAATATGGAGATACAGAGGTTCTCAGAAACCTGCACTTCGGACTAATATACCTAGAATTAGTTCATTTTCTGTTCTCTTTGTTGGATGCTCATTTCTCGTCTACTTTTTATACCTTCTAATGACGTATCAGCCTACTAGTATCATTGATTTCCATCTGTTGGGAACTGATCAGCTGGGCTATGATCTATTTAGTGGCATAATAATTGGAACTAGAATTACACTTTTGATTGGATTACTGGCAACAGCCATCTCAATTACAATAGGTACAACAATTGGACTCACATCAGGATACTATGGTGGTCTAGTGGATGCACTATTGATGCGTTTTACAGACATGTTTTTTGTGATTCCAAGCTTTGTACTGATGATTATCGTTGCGGCAGTTGTTGGTCCATCACTTCAAACTATGCTTATTGTGATAGGTGTCTTCTCATGGGCGACCACTGCTAGAATCGTAAGGGGTCAAGTTCTTTCAATCAAAGAACGTGGATATATCGAAAGGATACGATCAATCGGAGGTGGCAACTTCTATATCATGACACGACATGTACTACCAGCTGTTATTCCACTGATAATTGTCCAGACTGTGTTATTGATCATGAATTCGATTTTCTTTGAGATATCTCTGGACTTTGTTGGTCTAGGAGACCCTAGTATTGTGAGTTGGGGGTCACTATTGTTCCTGGCTTACAATCAAGGTATCTCAATAGGAATGGATTGGCTTGTCTATTCCCCCGGTTTTGCTATCATAATCCTGCTTGTCGGTATATCTTTTCTTGGATTTGGACTTGATGAGGTAACTAATCCTCGTCTTCGTCGGAGGTGAAATTATGACAGCAGAAAGATCCAAAAACCTTCTCGAGATAAAGGACTTGAATGTGCATTACGAAACGAAAGAGGGAAATGTTCGAGCTGTACAGGAACTGAGTCTATCCGTAGATTGTGGAGAGTTTTTTGGAATTAGTGGCGAGAGTGGCTGTGGAAAGACTACAACTGCAATGACCATTATGCAGCTTTTACCAAGGGAAGGTATAGTAGACAGTGGATCCATCCGGTTTAATGGACGAGAAACTCTGGAATTTACCGAAGAAGAGATTCTCGATTTCCGATGGAAAAGAATATCTATGATTTTCCAAGGCTCAATGAATGCACTCAACCCTGTTCACAAAGTCATAGATCAGATGAAAAATGTCATCTTATTGCACGAAGACACAACTGAGCCGGAAGCAATCGAACGATCACTCGATCTCCTCGAAGCGATGGGAATTGAAAGATCTAGGGGTGATGCTTATCCACACGAATTGAGTGGAGGTATGAAACAAAGAGTAATGATTGCATTGGCGCTTACGTGTCATCCGTCTCTTATCATAGCTGATGAGCCCACGACAGCACTTGATGTGATGATTCAAGCACAAATTCTTGAGCTTCTTAAACAACTAAGAGTTCAAACGAGTCTATCGCTGATTCTCATAACTCATGATCTATCGGTGATTGCTGAGACTTGCGATAAGGCCATAATCATGTATGCTGGCAGGATAATGGAAGAAGCTCCTGTTGACTCTCTCTTTGCGTCACCTGCTCATCCATATACACGTAAGCTCATTTCTTCGTTCCCAAGTGTATTAGGAGAGAAAGAGATTGATTTCATTCCGGGTAACCCCCCAGACTTGATCAACCCTCCAAGCGGGTGTCCATATCATCCGAGATGCGATTTTGCAATAGATATATGCAAAGCCAAGATTCCAACCCTTGAGAGTAAGAATGGAATACGAGTTGCCTGTTTCAGGAGTGATGAGATATGAGTTCAGAATTTATCCTTGAAACACGTGACCTCAAAAAATGGTTTTCTGTAAGAAGTGGATTCTTTTCCAGAACAAAGGAATACGTTAAAGCTGTAGATGGTATGAGTATAAAGGTCAAGAGAGGGGAGATATTTGCAGTTGTGGGTGAGAGTGGGTGTGGAAAAACCACTCTTGCCAGAATGATTCTACGATTAGAAGAGGCTACAGAAGGGGAAATCTGGTTTGATGGAATTGAAATATCCAGAATGCCGCAACATGAGTTCAGGGAGTACCGCACTCGCATTCAAATGATATTCCAAGACCCATATGGTGCCCTTAATAGTAATATGCGCATTGGAGATATAGTTGCTGAACCTCCCAGAATTCACAGTGTGTATGCTTCTGTTGAAGAAGAAATAAAGAAGGTCAAAGAATCTCTTGAAAATGTAGGGATGACTCCTGCTGATGATTTCATTAATCGATACCCCCATGAACTCTCTGGAGGTCAGCGTCAGCGTGTAGCCATCGCCGCAGCTTTGGCTTTGGACCCAGATGTCCTTATCGCCGATGAGCCTGTGTCCATGCTTGATGTTTCGATGAGAGGTCAAATTCTGAAGCTTCTTCTTGATCTCAGAGATAAAATGGGTATTACAATTCTATTCATAACTCACAACTTGGCTGTAGCCAAGCAAATGGCCGATCGTATCGCGGTCACCTATCTAGGAAAAGTTGTAGAAACTGGCGATGCGAAACAGATAATCGATGAACCTAATCATCCCTACACCAAGGCTCTTGTTTCGGTTGTACCTGTTCCGGATCCTGCAGCGAAACGTGAGAAGATACTTCTCACTGGAGAAACTCCAAACCCGATAAAAATGCCCAGTGGATGCAGATTCCATCCACGCTGCCCATTTGCCAAAGCAAGCTGTAGTGAGATTGAACCTGAACTCCAACTACAGCCAGATGGACGAATGGTAGCTTGTTTTGATGAGGGGGAATGATAAAATGCCAAAGAGCGATCGACTGGATGATTTAGATTGCGCAATT
>JAUWDF010000246.1 GCA_030608925.1 Candidatus Bathyarchaeota archaeon
CCATAGTTAGCGTCCCAGCATTCTATTATCTTGGATTCTGGTTCCTGATTCAGCTGATGATGGGAGTATTCGCTGGAACCTCTTCCGGAGTAGCCTTCTGGGCTCATATTGGAGGTTTTGTGGCGGGAATAGCTTTCATCAAGATTCTGGGAGGAAAAGCTAAACCACGAATGGTCATTCCGCAAAGCACCTATCCCTTTAGAGGACGGGCACGCATCAGACCCTTCATCACGCCGACCAAGACAAGAAAACCCTTCGTAGACGCCATCATAGAAGGAGACAGAATTAGGATTTTCGCAAAACTAGCTGGGATAGAGGAGAAGGATATCCGAGTCAACGTTTCTAAAGTCGATGCAGTTATCTCAGCTCAACATGGAGAAATAAAATACTATACACGAGTCTTATTACCAGCAATCGTTATTCCTGAAATTAAAGAATTCACTTTCAGGAATGGAGTGCTAACTTTCTTCATCCCCATAAGAAGATAGAAGTAGCTACTTATCAAGTAAATGCTGGGTCAAACTTGAAAACGCGCGAACACAGCTTTTCTCATATGACTTCGAGGACGCGCGCTGCAAATACTTGAAACATTCCTGAACCCCTTCGTCATTTTCATTTGGGAACCCAAAAGAGATTAAAGAATTGCGAGAGAGATTGGGGAGTTAGAAGCTAAACTTGTTTGAGGATTGATGTTGCCTAAACTGAAGTTGAAGGTTGAAACCGCAATAGATGGTTATCTTACTAATGAATTGACGGGTGAAGAGTTCAAAGACAGGGTTCAGTTAATTCTAGATGAATTCCAGGGAAAGAATCTGCTTCACCAAAACATAGGACAGCTAACTCTGAAAAGGGAAGAAGAGAATCCCAGAAGAAAACACCAGTTCAAAAGGATCTGGTTGCTCCTAGACGAAGTCAGTCCACGAATCAAGAAAGACACAATCGCTCGTATGGATAGATCCATCTAGTCAGTCAGAATTGACTTGAACCTCATTATGCGCGCGCGAGGTTTTAAAAAGAAGCTAGACATCTGCTCCTTTTGTCTGACCTGGTCTGAGGATGGAAATGTGTGAGAAATCACTGTCTTCTGAAGCTCCGTGCCAGTGTTTTTCCCCCGCAGGGATAAAACTGACCATACCTTCACTTAGTGCAACTTGATGTTTCTCGTTTGCTACAGTTCCTTTGCCTGAGAGAACATAGAGAACCTGATCGTATGTATGGGTGTGGAATGTGTTTCTAACACCTCTAGGAAAGCTGACTATTGTAACCGAGAGGTCCTTTGCTCCAGTTTTATTTCCAACAAGCGGCTTCAAAGCCACGGTGCCTGTGAAAATTCCCCCTGATCTAGAAACCTCGTGAACATCCTCTATCTGTATAATCTTCATAATAATCCCGTGACAAAACCGTTTTTCCTATAATAAGTATTTGGATGTTTCCATTTATATGAGATCCTAACGTGTTCCTGTGTTGGTGCTTGAACATCACTGTTGCATGGTTTTTCCTTTGGCTTCTATATAGGTGCAGTGTTCTCGGAATCCTAGTTTCCGATAGATTTTGATGGCTGCTGTGTTTTGACTGTCTACATTTAGTAGGACATCTTGGTAGCGTGTCAGAAGTTCTTTAACAACCTGATTTGTGCAGATGGTTGCGTAGCCCTTTCCTTGATGTGAAGGATGGGTGAAAACGTTACCTATGCATGCGAGACCATGTGAGGGGGAGCATACATGAGTTCCAGCTGCGGAAACGAGGGTGTTGTTAATTCTTAATCCGTAGTATACGCCGGAGGTCAACATGTAAGGACGGAAAAAATTGCTGGGGTGAGCTGAATATAGTTCTGTTAACTCCGGAAGATCTTTTTCACCTAGTCTGTTGGCTTTCCCATTTGCATCTTTGAAGGATCTGATGGTGACAGTCATGCGTTTCATGGAATGCAGGTCACTGAGATGATAGTGTTTCTTGACAACCTCTAAGTGATTGAGGGGAATGTGTCCATGTATCTCCTTAGGAATGTTTGCGGTCTCCAGAATTTTCTCTAAGCCCATTGGTTCACCTATACTGATCTGTGCTGGGGGTTGGAGTTGGTTGAAATACATGCATAGGGAAATTCCCGTACTCCTTCTATATGCTGTATACCAGTCACATGATGTGAATAGCTCTTCTTCTAAGTCACAGATGGCATAACCACCCCAGATGCGATCCATCTCTAGGATGGAGCGGACTTTCTGTTTATCGCCTTCTCGATAAACTCTGATATCACTTCCCATGCATAACCACCTGTACCGCGCATACTTCAATTGTTATATGTTCCCTTTTGAGTTTACCATCTTAGAGTAGTTGCGTTGTTTCATCTTTCAAGAAATGCACATCCTGTATTGATTTTCTTGATCCAGACTTTTCGTTTCTGTCAAACACTGAGCTTCATAGGTGATGGGAAGAACCTTGAGGAAAGCTTTTTTTCTGTCCCCAACATGTTTATCTAAAACTTCCAGGTAGGAAAAGGAGCATGGGAATCTCCCGGCTCTATACTCGTAGTGTG
>JAUWDF010000015.1 GCA_030608925.1 Candidatus Bathyarchaeota archaeon
ATTTGGAGTCTGTAATTGCCAACCAAACTGGACTATGGAAGACTTCATCGAAAAAGCCATCGTTAAGATAAAAAAGATCGTGGGTGATACCAAAGCCATAGTAGCATTGAGCGGAGGAATAGATTCCAGCACTGTCACTGCCTTAGCGTCTAAAGCATTAGGCAGAAACCTCACAGCTGTGTTTGTAGATCATGGTTTCATGCGAGATAACGAACCTAGATTCGTAGCGGACACTTTCCGAGAATTTAATGTCAGTCTAATTTGTATTGAAGCCAGAAAAAGATTCTTAGAAAAACTCAGGAGTGTAACTAACCCTGAGAAGAAGCGTAAGATAATTGGGGAAGAATTTGTACATGTTTTCGAGGAACAAGCGAAGAAAGTTGGAGCCGAATTCCTTTTACAAGGAACCATCTATCCAGATAGAATCGAGTCAGGTATTAGTAAATTTTCAGATAAGATAAAGACACATCACAATGTCGCAGGCTTACCAGAAAAAATAGAGTTCAAAGCAATTGTGGAGCCACTGAAAAACTTGTACAAAGATGAAGTTCGAATCGTTGCAGAGAAATTAGGTCTACCTGAAAAAATCGTTAAACGGCAACCATTCCCAGGACCAGGGCTAGCTGTTAGAATAATTGGCGAAGTCACTCAAGAAAAACTGGACATCATAAGAAAAGCAAATAGAATTGTAGAAGAAGTAATTGAAACCGCTGGCTTAAAGGACGGATTATGGCAGTATTTTGCAGTCTTGACAGACACAAAAAGCACTGGAGTCAAAGGAGATGCTAGAGCTTATGGTGACACTATGGTGGTAAGGATTGTTGAAAGCAGAGAAGCAATGACCGCGAGTTTTGCCAAAGTGTCTTTTGATGTTCTTGAAAACATTTCTTCAAGGATAACGAATGAGTTATCCATGATTGCTAGAGTAGTCTATGATATTACGCACAAGCCACCCGCAACTATAGAATGGGAATAAATCGAAAAATGTAACTGTCAACTAACACTCACCCTCTTTTACTAGAGGATTATTGCATCCTCGAATACGCACACGATTCTAAACAACGTTTAATAACAATAGGGGCTATTAAAAGAGAGAATTATTGTTAAGAACGGGTAGACTATAGCCATGAAGATAGCCATCATATATGTTGAGAAGTGTGTGAAGTTTGAAGTTTAAAATTGGAGACAAGGTGAAAATCCCCGCTGATGAAAAGTTTCATCCAGAAAGAGGACATGTCGGTAGGTGTGTCTGGATAAGTGAAGACGGGAAAGCAGCAGCATTACAATGTGAAATTAGTCATGGTGGCAAAAAGAATGTTGTCTTCAAACTACGCATAGATTCTTAGAGGTTCTGCACGCATAAAATTTTTAGTCCACTACTCTAGATTCTAAGCTACAACACTCCGGACGATTTGATTTTGAAAGCTGTAATCCTAGCTGGAGGTTTCGGCACAAGGTTGCGACCCTTAAGTTGCACAAGACCGAAACTAATCTTTCCTATAGCTAATAGACCACTTCTCGATTTGACGCTTAGCAGATTAGCAGAACATGGTGTCAAAGAAACTATACTCGCAGTTAATTTCATGGCAGACACCTTGGAACATGTTTTTGGAAGCTCTAGATTTGGGATGAAAATTCATTACTCCAAAGACATTATCCCGAACACCCAAGCCCAGGCAAAAGCCTGCAGCCCAAAATCTTTAGGAACAGGTGGCGCCATAAAGCAAGCTGAGAACCTGCTAGATGACAAGGAACCATTCCTTGCACTAAACGGTGACATACTGACTAACGCTAACTATTCTGCTATTGTGGAGACTCACAGAAAGCTGGAAAGCCTAGCAACCATAGCCCTTCGGAGAGTCAATAATCCAAGTCGCTATGGTATGGTCAGATTGCAGGATGGAAGGTATATCAGTGAGTTCGTTGAAAAGCCCTCAAGTGGAGCTCCAAGTAATCTAGCAAATGCAGGGATTTACGTCTTCGAACCTCAAGTCCTGAAACTTATCCCGAAGAGTCAAAGTTGCTCCATAGAACGGGAAATTTTCCCAAAACTTGCTAGAAAAAGAAGACTTGTTGGTCATGAGATCAGAGGTTTGTGGGTTGATGTCGGCAAGCCTTCAGATTATATTAAAGCCAACAAACTCTGGCTCAATACGCAATCAAGAGTCCATCAAAAACCTATGATAACTGGAACTGGAATTGAAGTGTCTGCTAAATTAAAGAAAGCGGTCGCAATTGGAGAAGATGTGAAGATTAAAGGAGGGGCAATTATAGGTCCTAATGTTTCACTTGGGAAAAAAGTCTGTGTGGGTTCAGGAGTCAAAATTCGAGACTCGATAATTTTTCCAAGGACCATAATATCCGACTATTCAATTGTTGAAGGAACAGTGATAGGGGAGGCTGCCGTGATAGGGAAAAGAGTGAGAATTAGAGAAGGGTGTCTAATCGGTGACAACACAATAATTCACGATAACATAACACTTGCCAAGGACGTTAAGATTTGTCCTTCAAAAGAGATATTTGACAACATAGTTGATTCGGGATGCGTTATATGAAAAATAAAACCGAGACGAAAAACATAAGGCAGCTCTTCGGAACAAACGGTATTCGTGGCTTGGTTAACAAAGACTTAACACCAGAGTTTGCTACAACAATAGCAACATTCATAGGGAATTTCTTCAAAAAAAGGAAAATTCTCCTAGGTTATGATGGTAGAACCAGCAATACAATGATTGCCAGTGCTATAACAGCAGGACTACTTTCAACAGGATGTGATGTTTATGATGTTGGCTTGGTTTCGACACCGTGCATCCAACTCGCTGTGAAACAACATAAAATGGATGGTGGAATCATGATTACTGCATCACACAACCCACCAGAATACAACGGGATTAAAGTAATAGCAAAAGACGGAGTTGAGATTCCCAGAAGCGATGAACTCAAGATAGAAAAAAAATTCAACCAAGGTACATTAAAAAGGGCTGATTGGACGGGAATTGGGCAAAGATTTCAACTCCGAAATACCCCTCACGAATACAAGGAAGCTGTGAAAAATCACATCAACATAACTACGATAAAAGAAAAACATTATCACATTGTAACAGATTCAGCAAACGGAGTAAGCAGTCTAATCGTTCCCCAGTTGCTTCGAGAATTGGGGTGCAAAGTCACTACATTGAATGCAGATATAGATGGCGCATTTCCATCTAGACCACCAGAACCTCGACCAGAAAATCTTCAAGACCTTGCAACAACTGTACAAGCAACTGGTGCTGATTTCGGTGTAGCGTTTGACGGTGACGCAGACAGATCAATATTCATCGATGAAAAAGGAAGGATACAATGGGGAGACCGAACTTTTGCATTAGTAGAAAAAGATTTCCTGCAAGAAAACCCTGGCGAGAAAGTGGTTACACCAGTGAGTTCGTCACAGGTAGTAAAAGATATAGCTGAAAAACATGATGGAAAATTAATCTGGACGAAGGTTGGTAGCACAATAGTCTCTCACACCATGAAAAAACTAAAAGCAAAACTAGGAGGGGAAGAAAACGGAGGTGTTTTCTACGGACCCCACCAGCCAGTACGAGACGGTGCCATGACAACAGCATTACTTCTCAACATAATGGCAAAAAGTAATAAGACACTCTCAGAACTTCTGGATTCATTGCCTTTATATCAACTTGAGAAAGACAAAACCCGATGCCCACACAACCAAAAAATGAGAGTACTCAAAGAACTAACTGACGATGTAAAGCATTTGAAGCCACAAACCATCGATGGTTTAAAACTATACTTCCCAGATCAAAGCGCCATATTAATAAGACCAAGCGGAACTGAGCCTATATACCGTCTATATGCTGAAGCCAAGTCAAAGAAGAGAGCAGTCGATCTAGTAAGAGAATACAAGAGCAAACTACAAAACCTCATAAGATAGCAAAGTTCAACAGAAACTTTTAAACCCGTAATCACTTTTGACTGTGGCAGCTATTCCTGTTGGTGAAAGATTGGGCACAATCATGAACCTTGCTGACGCCAGCCATGACACCCTTAGAAAAAATCAAAACAACATAATAAGCATCTTCGAATGCAATGGAATAGGCATGCTACAAGCCTGTATTTTTGCAAAAGCGGGATACACAGTCATAGGAGTTGTGTTAAATCCTCACACCAGAAAGCAGATTGAGAAAAGTAGCCTCCAACTCAAAGCAAACAAGATAGTACAGCAACTCAGAAGATATATGAAGGAAGGTCTTTTCTCCTTATCTGCAGATGCTAGAGCAGCTGCATCCAAGAGTGACATCATTCTTATTGTAGTTCAGCCATGCATTGATAAGAGAAAAAAACCCGACTATTCACCGATAGAAAAAATGTGCAAGGATATAGGAATGGGCATAAAAAGAGGTTCTTTGATCCTTTTCACTGGTATGACGGGTCCTAGCACGGTCGAAGGCTCACTACGAGAAATCCTCGAAATAACATCTGGATTAACAGCTGGAGAGGATTTTAGTTTGGCATTCAGCTCAATCGACCTGAACCCAAAGGATTTATCCGCCCAAACCTCCAAACCTCTGAGATTTATCGGCGCAATAGACCAAGCAAGCCTTGCAGTAACAGACAATGTTTTAGAAAGTATCGAAGATTCGGAAATTGTGAAAGTCAGCAATATAAGAACCGCTGAAGCGATAAATCTTTTTCGAAGGGCAAGAGCTGCCACAAATCTAGCATTAACAAATGAATTTGCACTCTTATGTGAAAGACTAAACATTGACTTTCTTGAAGTCCTGAATGCTCTACAAAAAGATACCATTTTGGAAACACCCTTCCCAGGTATAGCGTCCAATTCGGTTCGAAGAGCTTCATACATTCTGCAAGACGAAGCTGAAAACGTAGATCTTAAACTACGACTGATAAGTCTGTCCAGAAAAATCAACGACGAAATCATAGACCATGCTTTTCGCTTGGTTAAAGAGCTTCTGAAAATAAGGAAAAAAACAGTAAGTAGAGCAAAAATCTCAATCCTTGGAATTTCAGGACTCGAAAACCAAAAAGCCCCACCCAGACTATTGACAAGAAAATTTGTAGATCTTCTACAAAGAAAAGTGAGAAAAGTCCAAGTCTATGATCCCTTTTTCTCAAAAAAAGAGCTGATAGAGCTTGGTCTCGAAGCAGAAACATTTTCAAAAGTTTGTGAGAGTACCGATTGTGTGATAGTTATGGTTGGTCATTCAAAATTTGAAAGACTAAACCTGAGAAATATCCGACTCCTAGCGAGAAAGAATCCAGCCTTACTAGACCTAGGTTACATCTTAGATCCTCATAAGGTAGAGAAATATGGATTTGCATACCGAGGATTCGGCAGGGGGATTTGGTCCAAATGAGCAAACTTAGGGTAGCTGTTGTCGGAGTAGGTTTCTGGGGCAAGAATCACGCTAGAGTTTTCAGCGAGCTTCCAGATACAGAGCTGACAGCAATATGTGATCTTGATTTAGCAAGGGCAAAAATCATCGCTGAGAAGTATGGAGTACAAGCTTTCAAAGACACCCGAAAAATGCTTAGGATCACGAACATTGACGCGGTCAGCATTTGTACGTGGACAACGACTCATGCGGTTGAGGCCTTTAGGGTGCTGAAAGCTGGAAAGCATGCCCTTGTCGAAAAACCTTTGGCAAGCACAATAAGAGAAGCTAAGAAAATAGTGGCCATTGCAAAGCAAAACAAGACCCATCTAATGGTAGGGTTTATTGAAAGATTCAACCCAGGCATCCAACGGGCGAAGTCAATGATGAAAGAAGGAGCAATTGGTGAACTTGTTTCAGCTACTGCAAGGAGAGTTTCCCAGTGGCCCGAAAGAATCGGTGACGTTGGAGTAGTAAAGGATTATGCCATTCACGAAATAGATATCATGCGAAATATCTTTGAAGAAGACCCAAAAACAGTCTATGCCAGAGTCGGAAACTTGAAACATAAGAAATTTGAAGATTATGCACAGATTATGCTCACATTTAAACACGGGAAAACAGCATTTATAGAAGCTAACTGGTTGACACCGTATAAGATACGAGATCTAACACTTACAGGCAGTGAAGCGATTCTTTCACTCGACTACATTAAGCAGGAAATTACAGTGGAAACTTCTGAAAGGACACTGAAGCCAAGGTATGAGTGGAAAGAGCCATTGAAGTTGGAATTGCAGCATTTCGCAAAAAGCATTCTTGCTGACAAGGAACCCGAAGTCACAGGTATTGATGGTCTAAAAGCGCTAATGATCGCAGAAGCAGCTATGAAATCATCTGAGCTCGGAAAATCAGTTCATCTTAAACTTGAAAAAATAACCTAACTCTATTTCTCACCCTGTGCGAAATTGAAAGGTTTACCTTTCGAAAGGATTTCCTTTGGGACTTGGCTCCTCCATTTTTTCAAGAAAGGCAATTCATCCTTTTCCTTACGAAGCTCGTCTGGAAGCAATTCAGGAATCTCATCACGAATGGGATACCACCTCAGACACTTAGGACATATTATAAGTCCCTCAGAGATCTCCTCATGTTCCTCGAACACATGGAGTTCAAGAGGGTAGTACTTATCAATAGGACATGCCAGAATGTCCATCAGTTTTCTCTTCATCCATTTGCCTCCTTTCCTATAATTAGTTTTGATATTCCTATATTTAAAAAACTTCCTAAAGAACTTCACGCTCTCAAACATGATTATGAAAGATTGACTCTAGAAAAACACGAAGGAAAAAACAACGCATGCCTTCCAAATTGTGATCTACAGGTTTTAGGGTCACAAGGGTTTTTACTCAGAGAAACTTAAAGCTGTTTGGAAGAACATGCTGTTTCTATGGGACACGAGCACAAGAGCCACAAATCCAGAGATAAAGCTCAGGTTCTTTGATTCCACAGAGGAGAAAATCAAGGAAGTTAGTGTTATTGACTACAAGCCTTACTTCTTGGCACCTTACCCTCTTACAAAGAAAGAGGTAGATGCAGTCAAAAGTGTTCAAGGTGAAATAGAACCCCTGAGAAAGCGTAACTTGTTCACTGATAAAATTCTGACATTAGCAAAAATCAGTGTCTGGAATCCGTCGTTTCTCAAACGACTAGAAAAAGATTTTCGGAAAGTGTGGGAAAATGAAATTGAGTTTAGTCGAAGCTACATTTACGACAGAGGTTTAGTTTTCGGGGCACCATACACTCAGCATGAAGAAACATTTGGAATCATTAACAATATCGATGAGGATTTGGAATCCCAGTATAAGGAAACATTTGCATCTGAAGACTCTCACTCACAAAAGCATAAACTGATTAAAGAATGGTTCAATCTCTGCCATCAGAGAGTTCCAAAGATTCCATCAAAGCTATTGCAACAGAATAGCAAGCCAGTAGATTCAATTAAAATTTACTCAGCTTTTCTACTCGCAAGATTGACCAACATTCCAGTCCTAGAAGCGTACTCCACTGGACGAGTCAGTGACTGGTTAAGATCAATGATCCACAACTATCTACGAAAAAACAACATTCTCATCCCGACTTCCGAGGAATTACGCAGAGGATACGAAACACACAAAGTGTCGGGTGCCCTCACCCTCAAGCCGAAACCGGGAATATATTTCAACACAGTTGTGTGTGATTTTAAGAGTCTCTATCCAAGCTGTATAGATCGCTACAACCTCTCCTACGAGACCATAGACTGCTCTCACGAAGAATGCAAGATCAATATGATTCATGAAATTAACCATCACGCTTGCACTAAGCGGAAAGGTTTCTACTCTCTTCTAATAGGAGCCCTCAAAGATTTACGGATTCGCTGGTTCTTACCCTTATCAAGTAATTATTCTATTCCTGAAGAAGACAGAAGTCGGGCTGAAGCAGCCTCTAAGATGCTGAAACTAATAAGTGTGTCAGCTTATGGTGTGACAATTCGCATCCACGGGCTAGCGTGTCCACCTTTAGCAGAATCTATAACAGGCTATGGTCGGTGGGTTCTGAAAGCGACCTGGAAAATTGCAAAAGAACTTGGAATGCAGCCAATTTATGGGGACACTGACTCCATCTTCTTAGATAACCCATCGCTATATCAAGTGCGGACTCTAGTTATCAGAGTAAAGAATCAATTGAAACTTGAGCTTGCTGAGGAAAAGCATTACACTCTGTGCGTTTTATCCAAAGCCAAGAAGGCGTATTTTGGAATAAGGAAAGATAAGATGCCTGATCTAAAGGGATTAACTGCAGTAAAATCCAATGCGCCGAATTTCATCCAACGTGTTTTTCGTCAATGTGTACAGATTCTCATGGATGTGAATAACATGAAGCAATATGTTTCAGCAAAAAAGAAGATTGTGAAAGCTGTTCAAGATGCTAAGAAACAACTGATTGAAGGCAAAGTGGACCTTCAAGATCTCATCTACTCAGTCCAGTTGTACCACGAACCCCAGGAAAGAATACGAGAGAGGGGTGTCATGCCTCAACCATATCAATGTGCTATGCAGTTGATCGATAATGGCGAGAAATTGGTTCGTCGATCAATTGTACATTTTCTGAAAGTCAAACCCTTCAACTACAAGAGTAAAACCTTCACAGTTAAGCCATTCAGTTCTTTAATGAGCTTTAGTGAGATCAATGTAGAAGACTACATACGTAATTTGACGAGTGCTCTTGAACAGACTTTTGAACCTATGGGTATAAACATTGATACTGAATTTAATAAGAGACTAACAGATTGGTTTAGAGGATAGGAATTTAGATTTTCCTTCAAAATTCCATTCTTGAGTGTCAAACTTTTTCTCTGCTAAAGTACGTGCAAGATTTAGCTCACCTTCAGTTAGTGCTCCTTTAGCAAACCTCGCACCTAGGGCTTCCTCAAATCCTTCAAGCAATGTTCTTCGAATCTGGTCAAGAGAAACAGGGAAATCCAACTCATCTGTTATTGAAGTTATTTTTTTCCTAGCCACACTAACCATGTCTACATTGTCCTTCTTCCAAGGAAATTTAAGGAAAGTAAACATCTTCTTCAAATCAACATTTATCAATAAAGTCCCATGTTGTAGAATAACACCTTTCCTGTTCGCCTGAGCGCTTCCCGAAATCTTTCCGGCTCCAACGGTGATGTTAGGGCACCTGTTAACACTCCCCTTTTCAAATTCAGCCTTGAGACCCAAAAGACGCGCTGTTTCAATTATTCCAGCGCAAATACATCTGTAAGCTTCCACAACATCCTCCGTTCCCAAATCTTCCCCTTTCACGATTACACTGTACGTGACCTCGTCCTTTGAATCATGGTAGACTGCACCTCCACCAGTTATTCGTCGTACAACGTTCACTTTTTTCTTGGCGCATTCCTCCAAATTAACCACTGAGTGGATATTTTGGAAACGACCAAATGAAACTGCGGAAGGATTCCATTGATATAACCTTAGTGTATTTGGCACTTTTCCTCTAATTCTAGAACATAAAATCGCTTCATCAATGGCCATATTTATGAAGGCGTTCCCC
>JAUWDF010000045.1 GCA_030608925.1 Candidatus Bathyarchaeota archaeon
AGTTCAGAAATCTGAAGGTAATTCGTTTACCTTCTGGGGTTCTTTTGCAAAGGTTACTCCACGTCCGCTTTGTAGTTCTTCGGTGTATTGCACTTCGCCATGAATGTGACAGTTGGATTCCAAGTGTATTTTTTCACCATACAAGTTTCGAGCTGTTGCATCTCTTTCCAATGTAATTGTTTTAGCGTAGATGTCTTCGACGCTTGCTCTCTTGCTTATCCTGACTTGGTCAGCTTTTATAGTTCCTCGAACTTTGCCTCTTCTTCCTATGCTTACATAGGATGCTTGGACGCCTCTATCAGTTTCAATTGAACCACCAACGGAAACTTTTGATTTTCCGATGGCTTTTCCTGCGTAAAGTCGACCGCCTACTTCGATATTTTCAGCGGTCAGCTCTCCATCTATTTCAGCAACTCCGCCTACACTCAGCTCTCCAGTTAGTTGCAGTGCGTCAGCTCTCACTTTTCCTCCTACTTCGAGGTCTCCTCCTTCAGCCGTACCGGAAATCGAAACTGTGCCCCCTACATCAATACTGTCGAATGTAAGGTCTCCTTCAACCTTGAGAATCCCACCAACGTCGATGTCGCCACCTTTACTTTTCCCCTCAAGTTTCACTGTTCCCCCAACATTTATCTCTTCAAACTCTAATGAGTTTCTTGAAACAAAACTGCCCCCAACATCCACTCTAATCACTTTTCCACCGTTGATTTTTACTGAACCTCCCACATCTATATCTTCTACGTTGACACTTGACTCAATCCTGACTGAACCTCCCACATCAATTCTATGAGATTCAACTTCTCCTCTTGCTCTGAAAGTACCTCCAACGTCTATTTTCTGAGCCGACGTATTGCCTTCAACTTCCATTGTACCTCCGACATCTACATCTCTGACCTTGAGATCCTTATCTACCTGTAGACTTCTGTCCACGTCTATTCTATCTGCAGTCATATTCCCTGTGACCACTAGACGCCCATCATCAACACTAACTCTGTTTCTTATCTGAAGGTCTCCCTTGATTGTGACATCTCCCTCTGCATCTATGTTTTCAGCAGTAAGATCACATTCGAATAGACAGTGTTCTTCCACATACACTGTTCCTGAAACCTTGACCGATGGGGGTGTTCCTTCACCTCTCACTATTGCATGTCTACCTACCTCAAGATCACCTTCAACATCGTTTAGAGTTGCAGTACTCCTAGCAGGTATAGAATTGCTTGACATTTCGTTTGCACCTAAGATTAAAAGAAGAATCGCGACTATAAAAGGCAACGCACATATAGCATACACCTTTTGTAGTCACAAATTGTGACTATGAAAAGATATTACGACTTGTTTGAAGACATTATAAGGATACTCTGATTACCCTACTACATAATTTCCTGGTCTATTCAATATGCATAACCTATAAATATTTCCCGAAGAGTATCTAACTTCTTCAGGTGATGAAATTTGCCTAAGAAAATCGCAACAGGAATTCCAGGCTTGAACGAGCTTGTTGATGGGGGCTTTCCAGAAGGTCGAGTAATTCTAGTCATCGGTGGACCAGGCACTGGGAAAACAATTATGGCGAGTCAATTTCTTTACAAAGGAATGTATGAAGATAACGAAAACGGAATATTCGTCAGTTTAGATGAGCGCAAAGAGCACTTTTTCTCTGAAATGCTTCAATTTGGCAGAGACTTTCAAAAAGCAGAAGCTGAAAGAAAATTCGCCTTTCTCGATGCCACTCGAATGTCCCGAGTACTTATGCTAAAAGAGAAACTCTTCAAAGAGGAATCTCGCAGCTTACGCGGAAAGCAACTTTCAATGGATAGACTAATTGAAGATTTTCAGGTAAAGATAGCTGCCATTGGAGCAAAAAGAGTCGTGGTGGATACTCTTGCTGCCCTTGTTTACAGATTTCCAGATCCAATAGAACGCAGAACAGCGATGTTAGATTTGATCGAATCGCTAGCAGACTTGAACGTGACATGTCTGGTAACCACTGAACTAGGACGTTTAAGCCTTGAAAGAAATGCCTTGGAAGAAGAATTCCTTGTACACGGAGTCATTATGATGCAAACTCTCTTTTCAGGAGGAACAACAACAAGAGCAATACAAGTTGAGAAAATGAGAGGCGCTAAAGTTAATCCTAGCCTCGTACCCTACTCAATAGACCAGAATGGGATTGAAGTATTCCCGAACATGCCATTGTTTGGAGAGCAATAGAAAAAAATTTAAAGTTTACAGATTAAACATCGCTATAGAGCGAATTAACTTTCTCTATTACGTAGAAGCTTATCTTTGACCAGTGGCATCTCATTTTCCAAATATCTTTGGTTAATCATTTTTCTAATTCTCAGATGTTTCTTCTGCCCCTTCTTGGTTTCCTTCTCAAAGATGTTTATCTCACCGTTAAAAATACCCAGCAGTGCTTGAACCTCTTCTGGTGAGTGCATTTGAGGATTCATTACTGCTAATGTGGTGAACCCCTTTGACCTCAACTCTGGCATTAATCCAGTTAGCCATCTTCTTGTTTGAATTGCGTGATGCTGCAGCAAGACATCTGAGATAATTTCTATACAAGCTCTCCTTGGTCTTATGGGTTGTCCCAATTTTCGCAAGGTTGACGTCAAAGCGATGTTAATATCGGTTAAATTTTCTACTCCTTTGAGCTTGAATACATTTGGTGACGTTTTTATCATAGTGTCTGCTTGAGGGTTGCATATGAAAAGGTAGAAACTTGACTGAAAATTATTGACAAGGCTCTCAACTTCACTTGCTTCTACAGTTACATAGAATGTGATTTGGTTTTCTTTTGTCCCAGCTTCAAGAAACTTCTTGACTAGAAGATCTCTTTCATCGCATGAAATCGAAGTTAAGATTATTGTATAGTTCTCTGGAATACCGCCGAGTAGCAGTCTGTCAAGGTCTCTGTATCCGCTACTGATGCGAGTGATGACGTCAATTCGTGAAACATCGATCAACACTTGTTTAGGCTCTGATAGCAACTGGTCACCCTTTTCGTTTTCAAACAAGAATCTTGGCTTAAAACCGAAAGTACCTTCTTTAGGACTTTTCAGCGTAAATCCGATTTTTTCGGTCGTAAGGGGGGCAAGACGTATTCTGTTGATTCTAAGGTTTGAGCCCTCTACTTTACTATCATCTGGTTTAGAAGCGACTTCGAAGCCTGATGGGAGAAAATCATTAACTTCAGTTAAGAAGATGGGTTCTGGACTCGAATTACTGAGTTCAATCTCGATGTCAATGTCCTCGTCTACTCTAATTTTTTTTGTAGGAAGATTTATCGTTGCCTGTATTTGACTTGCCTGTTTTTCATTTCCATAACTCCCTGCTGGCTTAAATGGCTCTGGAGTAGCTTTTTCGTCGAGAGCGGCAAATAGCTTTCGCATATGTCTGAAGGCTTCTATGTACTCTAAACCTCGCTTAGTAATTCTATAGATGGATGAATCATGGATCTTTTCTTCCCTCAGAAATCCTCTAGAAGACAGGAAAGTTAGGGATCTCTTGGCTCTGTCAACAGGTAAATTTGCGCCATAGGAAGCTCTGGTCAACCTGCAGGAGCCCCTCCTAGCAACTATGTCCAATAATTCAGCGTATATTTCATACCTTGTTCTTCGCTTTGCCAAAAACTCCAGTCTCCATCAAGCTCTTAACTCCTAGCCATTGAACTGCAGCAAATCCTACAAAAAGATTCAACCATACAGTTAAAATCCTTGTGAGGAAAGTGGCTGCAGCACTTATGCTTTGTGGTATACCGAATAGATTAAAGAGGGTCGTCATTATTATGTCAGGTAATCCTACCTCAGCTGGAATTCCAATTGGAATTGATTTAATTGCTACTAAGAGAGTGTAAACCACAACGATTTTGAGCAAGAAAGCTGGCAAATTGGTTTCAACATATCCAATGGAAACGAACACTAGGAAAACAACTATGAAGCGGGAAAGTGATGAGAGAATATGGAATAAAACTGGGAGAAGTAATCTTCTGGGTTCAGAACCAAAAATTCTTAATGATTCGTAGAAATCTCTCATTGCTTTAATAATACTGGGTTGGAAACGTTCCAGTTGAAAGCGTCCTCTGGTCACTCTCTCCGCAAAATGTAAAACTTTGATGACTAGTTTCTCCGTCCATTTTTCCTTGACGCAAAGTATTATTATGAATATGAAAGCAATAGCGCTCAGAATGGCGATTGCTCCAAGGATTTGGAGCATCAAGCCTGATATGGTAAAATCCAGGGTAAGTAGCCCGAGGAAAGCTAGGAATAGAACTGTAGTGGTGGCAATTGTACCCATAATACGCTGACCTACTAGCGAAGCAATGACTTGCCCAGGATTTACGTCTGTATCATTTGATACAAGATAAGTCTTAACAATTTCTCCGCTAACGGACTCCGCTGGAACAAGAAGATCTGCAAAGATTCCGATTAACACGAAAACAAAGGCTTTCTTTAAAGGTATCCTGACTGAGAGAAGTAACAGAAGGTGCTGCCAGGTCAGGGTGAAAAAGGTTGTGCCCAAGAATAGAATTAGTGCAGCTGACAAATAGATGGGAAGATTTACGCTTCTGATTATGTGGATCATTTCTTGAATATCCACAAATATCACTAAATATGCAATAAACGCTAGAATGCCAATTACAAGGAAGGGGATAGTTCTTAGTAATATTCTTCGTCTTTCATTCATCAGCTTGGCTTCCAATATGAAAAAGGAAGGGAAAAAAAGCAATCTATCGTTTTATCAAACGCTCCCCATTAATTTCATTACTCAAGTATAAACTCTGTTTTTCCAAGTTTCTTGTCCAAGCATGCTTTTACAAAACCAAGATATTCTGGGTCAGGTTTGCTGGGGCGGCTCTTGAATTCTCCATGGTATTGTGAAGCGAGAAAGAAAAAGTTCTTTGGTAGTTCCATAATTTCCATTCTTCTTTTGTCGATGCTTTTACCTGAAAAGATGAGACCATGTTTCTCTAGGGTTGGGATGTGTTGAGGATTTACTTCAAATCTATGACGGTGACGTTCGTTTATTTGCTGTGTTTTGTATAGAGAATAGGCTAATGTACCTTTTTCTAGGATGATTGTGTGGGCTCCAAGTCGCATTGTGGCTCCTTTTGTTTTCACTTTTTTTTGTTCAGGCATGAGATCAATGACTTGGTAAGGAGCTGATGGATCAATTTCAACGCTGTTCGCATTTTCTAATCCGCACACGTTTCGTGCGAATTCCACTACTGCAAGTTGGAAGCCATAGCATATGCCTAAGAAGGGTATGTCGTTTTCTCTTGCATATCGAATAGTTGCGATCTTGCCATCTGTGCCTCTGGGACCAAAGCCATAGGGGACAAATACACCATCGTATTTCCTGAGTTCCCCAAGCTTTTGAGGATTTTTTTCGAATTCAGCAGACTCTATATAATCTACAGACACTTTTGTATGGCAGTACGCTCCGGCATGTCTAAATGCTTCAGTCATGCTCACGTAACTGTCTGTTAGACCAGCGTATTTACCAACTAGAGCAATTTTCACCTCATGTTTGGGTTCCAGGATTGCTTTGACGAACTTTTTCCATTCGGCTAGTTTTGGTTTGTGTCCTCCGGTCTGTAGGCGTTTTTGAATGAAATCTCCCATTCCCTGTTTATCCAGCATTAATGGAACTTCGTAAACTGATTTGGCGTTGTAGGAACAGAAGACAGCCTTTTCAGGTATTGTTCCGAAAAGAGCAATTTTTCTCAGGGCTTCAGTATCTATCATTTTTCTTGATCGTGCCACAATTATGTCTGGTTGTATTCCTATGCGGCGAAGTTCATTCACGCTATGCTGTAGTGGTTTTGTTTTCATTTCTTTCGTAACGTCAAGTATTGGCACTAAAGCTACGTGGACGTATAGAGTGTTTTCGTATCCTTCTTCGAGTCGCATCTGTCTTATGGCTTCAAGGAATGGTAATCCTTCAATGTCCCCGACAGTGCCGCCGCATTCTGTTAACACAACATCAACCGCGGATTCTTCCGCTACCTTCCGAATTCGTTCTTTAATCTCATTTGTTATGTGAGGGACTATTTGGACGCAGTGGCCAAGATAGTCGCCTTTGCGTTCCTTCATGATAACTGTCTGGTAAACCATGCCAGTTGTGATGTTGCTATTCATAGTTAGGTTCAGATCTAGAAACCTTTCATACCAGCCTAAATCAAGGTCAGTTTCACCCCCATCATCAGTGACGAATACTTCGCCATGCATGTAGGGATTCATGGTGCCTGCGTCAACATTTACGTAGGGGTCAATTTTTATAACTGTGAGTTTGATGCCTCTGGATTGGAGCATTTTACCAACTGAAGAAGTAATAATGCCTTTACCC
>JAUWDF010000129.1 GCA_030608925.1 Candidatus Bathyarchaeota archaeon
CAGCTAGGCAAAGGTTTCTCGCTGCCAAGGAAATCATCATATCATGATTCACTGGATCGATGGGAAGACCGCAGCAGTTGTACTCTGGCATTTCAACAAGCTCTATACCGAGCTTGTCCAGAACTTTTCGTGTAGAAATCTCGTAGCTTGAAACTCGGTAAGGTATGGCGCAGCCCAAGAACAATAAGAACTTTGATTTTGATTTTTCTTTAGGTGCTGTCATTATTACTCAGCTCCTAAGAGTGTTTTAGAGAAGCCGGTAGCATCGCCCAGTTTCTTCAAAGCGTCCAGGTTGCATTTAGGTAATGGAGGCAGTCCAATCTGTTCCCTTTTCTTGAGTCGAAGTTCTGGGATTCGGTATGCAATACCTCCTTTCAATATGTTCAATCCCAATTCTTTGAAAATCGGTGGAATAAACATTTGTTTAGTGGCTGCGTTTCTTAGGATTCTAATGATACTTGCGACTTCTACATCTTGGGGGCAACGGTCAGTGCATGTGAAGCATGCTGCACATAACCATAATGTGTCACTTGTGAGAACTCTCTTCTTCAGACCTAGTAAGACCATGCGAATTAGGTGTCTTGGTCTGTAAGAGTCGCTGAATCTAGCAATGGGGCAATCTGATGTACAAGTCCCGCATTGAAAACATTGTTTGAGTTTCTCTCCACCGTGCATTTTACTGATTTCATGTTTGAAGTGTGGGTCAAACTCATCAGCTTTTATTGGTGAATTTATTAGGTTTTTCAATGTTCCAGAGTTTTCTCCAAGGGTTTTGATTTTCGATGTTTTTTCCAGTTTAGTATCAGTCATTTTTTCCCCTTCCTTGGCATAAGGAGTTTCTCAACGGCTTCCATGGTCTTTTTCTTTCCTTTTCCACGTAGTTCCTTTGTCATTTCAGCTGTTGAGGTTAGTTTCTCAAGAGCCTTGTTCCAAGCACCTGATCGAACTTGTGTATGGCGTATGGTTGACCGTGAAAGCTCTAGAGCGTTTTCTTCGGGGCAAACATTCCTACATAGACCACAGTACACGCAGTACAATTCATTGACATGTACTTTGTTGTCTTCTTCCGAAATGTATAAGGCGTCTGTTATTGGACACACTTGCAGGCAATCTTGGCAGTTAGCAGGACATTTATTCTGATTAATTCGGATTCTGCCCGTGAAAATCTTTCTAACTTGAATTGCGCCTTTTGGGCATCGGACTTCACAGATGCGGCAACAAGGGCATTTTTCTCGTTCAATCTCTAGCGTTATCTTGCCAGTTTTTGGGTCTGAAGTGACCGTTATAAGGTCTAGTGGGCAGGCATCTTCACAGTCTTTACAGTCATCTGGACACTTTGTCGTGTCCACTTTAATATCGCGGATAAGTTTAGGGAAGCTTTCTTTGTCCACAACGGAAGCTGTTGTTGAGTCGTCCACATTTACTGTAACTGCTCCATAAGGACATATAGCAGTACAAATTCCGCAATATTGACATTTTTCCTTATCCACTTCAATTGTTGGTCGTTGAGCTTTTTGTGTTGGCTCTTTGACTTTTTTAGTGATTGTGATGGCTTCTCGTGGACAAATTAAGCTACATAGTTCACAGCCCATGCATGTGTTGCGGTCAACAGTCAGTCCATAGCTTTTTGCGTGATGAATTCTTTTAATCTGTAATTTTTCAGGTGTTTCGATTTTGTGAGTTTTAGTGGGCATCTTTTTAATCATCCCATATTGAATGTGAAAGGTTTTTCTTGATTTAATTGAGGAATATTTGACATATGTAAACCTGTATTTTATGATTTCTGTGTTTCCAGATCAGTGTTTAATTTTAGTGAAAAAGGAGAATCGTAATCACAATCCCCCAAACAAGACCAAGTTAATATTCTAGAGTATATATGAAAGACAGCGCTATTCTAATCAGGGGAAAAGCATTGGTAAAGAGGACATGGGTTCACAAAAAAAGCACAATCGGACTGCCCAGTATAATCGAGAACGTAAGAGCCTGTAAGAGCTTTCAGAATGCAGGTGGAATAGCATTTTTCGTTGGCGTTGTCCGAAACGAAACTGTAAATAAAGAAAAAGTGTTGAAGCTCGAAATAGAAGCCTATGAAGAGCAAGCTAATGTGGTTCTGGAAAAAATCTGCAATGAGCTGAAAAACCGCGAGGGGATTGTGGATGTTCAAATTCATCACATGCTGGGTGAGTTTGAAGTAGGTGAAGAACTCGTATATGTCCTAGTTGCAGGTTCTCATAGAAGGGATATATTTCCAACTTTGTATGACGCTGTGGAAAGATACAAAAGAGAAGTGCCCATCTTTAAGAAAGAATATGTAATTAATGAGAAAGGCCAGGTAAAATCGTACTGGGAAAACCAGCCAGTAAAGACTGGATAATTAATCGTTTAAGAGTCCATTACTGGATTTTTGCCCATTTTATCCATGACGCGATTTCTTCCAGGGTTGGTTTTTCATTCTCCTTTATTTTTCCTTCTTTTACATAGTGTTCAGCGGTTTTCGAGATTCTAGCTCCAAGACTGAAGGAGTCTTGAAGTCCCAATTCCTGTTTCGAACTTACTCCGCTCTTTAATAGTAGCATGGCGTCTTCATGCTCCACTCCTGGAACCATTAGAAGTTGTAAAATACTTTGCAGACTTTTCGCCTCATTCTCGGACATGACTTTTGTCAGGACTATTTCTATCGGGCTTTTTAACAGAAGGTCTTCAATCTTTTCTAAACCTACCGATTTGAGCTGTTGTACTGTATTCTTTTTCAGGATTTGTCCCTCCAGTAATTCGATTTTGTCTGTGCTGGAGAGGTAGGGTTTTGGGATGGAGTTGATTTCTTCAATCTTTTCATGGATGTCTTTCAGTTTCTTTTCGAAGCTATCTGTTGATGTTAGTTTTTTCTTTTGTTTGAATAGTTGCTTTTGATCTTTTTGAATGTCATTGGTTTTTCGTGAGATTAATACAAGTTGTTTCTTCGTTTTGTCAAGATTTGTGCCCCAGTTTTTTATGCTTTTTTGGAGTTGGTTGTTCAATTGTGCAGTTTCCTTTCGTAGGTTTTTCATGTCTTCCTTGAGTTGGAACTCTCTCAAGCCAAGCTTTGCCAATGATTCAGTGGTTGAGGCCTGCATTTCTTCGCCTTTCTGGTCTAGTTTTTCTTCGAAACTTTGTGCGAGTTGAAATAATGTCAGATCTAATGAATCACTATGGAAAACCACGTAGCAGATAACACCCATAAACATCAAGGTAACTATTGAGGCTCCGAACAAATAGAATGTCACATCTAGAGAAACTGTGTTTCCTAGAAGGGGAAAACCCATCATGAAACCTGCACCTTCAGCATACAATAAAATCCAAGAGTGTAGAATGTTGAAAGCACCTAAGAAAGCAAATACTATCAGTATCCAAACCGTGAAAGCTTTTCTGAAGGTCAAATCTACCCCTAATCATTAGATGCTAGCTGACTTAGCAATTTAACGTTATGAATCGGAGGTAACTATTTGCAGTATATATTAGACTTGACATTAATTTCCAGGAAATCAATTTTCTCTTTCCGATGTTGAGATTTAGCTCTGCTCACCTTCAGATCAAGGATCAGCTTGACTAGATGAACCATCTTCTGGTGGAATTAACTTCTTTTCACCTTCTCTGTCCCTACTGAAGGGTGCAGTTTCCTCTTCATAGTCCTTTGTATTCCTTGTCACAAACATCTGCATTGTATCGTCTATTTGTTCATTTTCGTATTCAATAGGCTCAATTTCGGATACCTCTGGAGCCAAGGACTCGTCTGGTCTCCTCGCCTCCTCTGCAGTGTATAACCACAAACTTCGGTGGGTTTCTCCTTCAGAAAACGACTCCACTTGTTCAATCTGTTGATCTTGATGCAGTTGATAATCAGGTGGCTTATTTTTCTGTCCT
>JAUWDF010000081.1 GCA_030608925.1 Candidatus Bathyarchaeota archaeon
AGGAAGAAAAAGAGAAAGAAGAAGCGGCTCTTGAAGGACTTGGAGCATTATTCGGATAACAAGACAAGCAAAACCAACGCTGTATCAAGGTTCTAAGAAAACTGAACCTCTTCAGATCTAATCATTCACGAATAGTTCAAATGGCTCCGAAAAACTTAATGTGAATTGTTATTAGATTCACATGAATTTGAGGGATTCAGGGTGAAGAAACGTTTTCCGGAAAATGAATACCACGTCCCCTTTTTCGATGATCAAGGATATGAGAGGAAACATTGCCCTAGTTGTGCTGAATATTTCTGGACATTGGATCCAGAAATTAAAACCTGCGGCGAGGCTACCTCAAAAGGGTGCTCACTATCTACTTTCATAAACAATCCGCCAACTCAAAGAGCATACACCCTACAGGAGATGAGAGAGACTTTTTTGTCCTTTTTCGAGAAAAAGGGGCACAAGAGACTGAAACCGTACCCTGTAGTTGCCCGATGGCGAGACGATCTTTATCTTACGAGCGCTAGCATTGTAGATTTCCAGCCATATGTAACCAATGGCATCATTCCTCCGCCAGCAAATCCGCTTGTCATAAGTCAACCATGTATCCGCTTAGTTGACATCAACAACACTGGACCAACATTCGGTCGCCACTTGACTTTTTTTGAGATGGGAGGGCATCACGCATTCAATTATCCCAATAAAGAGGTTTATTGGAAGAATGAAACTGTCATTTATCATCATGATTTCGTAACAAAGAAGCTTGGAATTCCTGCAGAAGAAGTGATATATAAGGAGGATGTATGGAGTGGAGGTGGTAATGCAGGACCCGACTTGGAAACCATTGTTCGAGGGCTTGAATTAGCGACTTTGGTTTTCATGAAATTCAAGGTAGTTGATGGTAAATTTGTGGAATTGCCTATACGAACAGTTGATACGGGTTATGGAATTGAACGCTTCACATGGATATCACAAGGTACAGTCAGCGGTTTCCACGCAATCTACGGAGATATTTTAGATACAATCCTTGCAATGTCAAACATTGAACCTGTCGATAAGAAGTTTTTAGTCGAAGTTGCCAGGTTCTCCGGTTCAATGAGTCTGGAAGACCCTGTAAGCAGGAGCAAGTCCTGGGATAAGGTCGCAGAGAACGTGGGATTAAGCGTCACTACACTGACAAAATTACTCCAACCTGTGGAGAATGCCTTTGCAATTGCCGACCATACGAAAAGCCTTGTCTTCATGCTAGCAGAGGGAGTTGTACCCTCCAATACCAAAGAAGGATACCTAACAAGACTAATGATTCGACGAACATACCGCTTACTGAAAACGTTGAGAATAGAAGATAATCTAAACGATATCATTGAGTTGCAAATAAAAAAGTGGTCCCCAGACTTTCCACATCTTAAAGAGATGCGGGATGAAATCATGAAAATGCTCTTGACTGAAAGAGAAAAATTCAGTCAAACTTTGATGAAAGGTCATGCTTTGGTAACTCGAATAGCCAAGGATTTGAAGTCAAAAGGCAAACGTCTAATCCCTACTGAGACTTTATTGGAACTCTACGATTCTCACGGAATCCCACCAGATGCAGTACGTGACAGCTCCCTAAAACTCGGTATAGAAGCAAAGCCGCCACTAAACTTCTATAAATTAATTGCCGAACGAAATCTAGAGGAAAAAAAGAAAGAAAAAACAATCGCTGACGACATGCTCAACCAGGTTTCAGATCTTCCTGAAACTCACTTGATTTACTACGAAAATCCTTACGCCAAGGTGTTTGAATCTAAGATCCTGCGGGTGTTGGACAATAAAAAAGTGATTCTGGACCAAACAGCTTTCTATCCAGAGGGAGGAGGACAGCCAGCAGACAAAGGCTTTCTAGAGTTTGATGGAAAGAAAACAGCTGTTCAAGACGTTCAGAGAATGGGCAAGGTTATACTTCACTTTGTGGAAAAGCCTGTTCCTAGAGAAGGTCAAGAAGTCAAGGGATACTTGGATTTTCACAGGAGAAACTACCACATGAAAGCCCATACAGCCACTCATCTCATTATGGGCGCAGCGCGGAGGGTTCTAGGAAAACATGTTTGGCAAACAGGAACGCAGAAAAACGTCGAATACTCAAGACTTGACATATCTCATCATCAAAGATTGTCACTAGAGGAAGTCAACAAAATAGAGATTTTGGCAAATCAAGGAGTAATGGACACGATCCCTGTGGAAATCAAATGGCTTCCTCGAGAAGAAGCCGAGGAAAAATATGGCTTCAAGCTTTATCAAGGTGGCGCTGTACCCGGGAAAACAATTCGCGTGGTCAGAATAGGCGAATGGGATGTTGAAGCTTGTGCAGGCACCCATGTAAGAAACACAGGTGAAATCGGCTACATAAAAATCCTTCACACCGAAAGAATTCAAGACGGGGTGGAACGCATCGTTTACGCTACTGGACGTTTCGCGGTAGAAGCGAGTCAGGCCAAAGAAGGTTTACTTCATAAACTTTCCACGACATTGAACGCACCACTAGACAAGCTTCTACCAACCACTGAAAGACTGCAGAGAGAATGGAAGGAAGCACGACTTGAATCGGAACGTCTCCAAAAGGCACTGGCACAAAAAGCTACGAAAACCCTGAAACCTCAGGAAATCTCAAAATTCAAAGTCGTAACCGGCGCTATTAGCTGGGTTTCCAATGAACAAGGTTTAGTCTCAACCAGCAACGAGTTTGTGAAAGGAGGAGCGGATACTATAGCGATAATTGGCGGATTAATTGGCAAGAATGCAAGGATCGTAATCTCACTCGGCGTGAACGCAGTTGACATCGGTCTTGATGCAAGTGAAATCGCAACAGAAACAGGCTCCATATTGGGAGGAGGAGGAAACGGTACAGAGAACTTCGCTCAAGCAGGAGGACCTCTAAAAAACAAGTTGAACGACGCGCTAGAATTTGCTAAGAAACTTGTGGCGGACCATATTGAAAGCAGAAAGCAATAAAAGCGCCATCGACAACAGGTTATTGGAGTTCAAGAAAATGAGGGATCGATACCTCCGCAAATTCTGACGAAACCTTTTATAATACATCCAGCAATTCAGAAGCTTTCATGGAGCTTTTACATCAAATCGAAGCAAAATGGCAGATGGCTTGGAGGAAAGCTAAAGTTTTCGAGGCAGATCCAAATCCCGGCCAAAAGAAATGCTTCGTCACCTTTCCCTATTCCTATGCGAATGGCCCACTCCATGTTGGACACGCCTTCACCGCAACACGAGTTGATGCATATGCTCGTTTTAGGCGCATGCAAGGCTACAACGTCTTGTTTCCTTGGGCGTGGCACTGGACTGGTCAGAGTATTGCTGGGGCTAGTGAGCGCATAAAGGATGGAGATGAAGAGTTTGTTAGAGCACTGCGAGAAATTGACAAAGTCCCGGAAAAGGAGTTACAGAAACTAACAGACCCCGTATACATGGCCTCATATTACACAAGTGTAAACAGAAAAACAGTCCAGCAAGCTGGGTTCTCAATTGACTGGCGAAGAGAATTTCACACAGCCTCACCCATTTTCGGCAGATTCGTCGAATGGCAATACAATACTCTGCGAAAAAAGGGGTATGTCGTCAAGGGAACCCATCCAGTTGTTTGGTGTCCCCATGATTCAAGTCCCACAGGTGACCATGACCGCTATGAAGGAGAAGGAGTGTCTCCAGAAGAATTCACGTTGATCATGTTCAAACGCAATGATTTTTTCTTACCAGCAGCCACCTTCAGACCAGAAACAATTTACGGGGCCACAAATCTGTGGCTAAATCCAGATGCAGATTATGTAGAAGCCAAAGTGGACAAGGAAAAATGGATAATCAGTGCAAGAGCTGCTGAAAAACTGAAGGAGCAGAGAAAGAAAATTACTATAATTCGCCAGTTCAAAGGTAGGGAGCTTATAGGAAGCTATGTCACAAACCCCATTCTCAAAAGCCTTCAACCGATTTTACCAGCAAAGTTTGTAGACCCCAAACATGCTACTGGAGTTGTTTACAGTGTACCTGCTCATGCTCCAGTAGACTGGCTAGCGTTGAGAGACCTACAGCATGCCCCAGATCAGCTGAAACAGCCTGGAGTGGAAGCCTCAGCTGTAAGAAGCATACAGCCAATCTCAATCATAAAGACTGAAGGGTTTGGCGAATATCCCGCTTTAGAAGTAGTAGAGCAACTGGAGATAAAGGATCAAAGCGACCCCAAGGTAGAAGAAGCCACAAAACTGCTGTACAAGAAGGAATTTCACAATGGTGTCTTAAAAGAAAAATGTGGCAAATACAAGGGTGAGAAAGTTAAGGAAATTAAAGACGTTCTAATAGCTGATTTCAAAGGAAAGAAAATTGCGGAAGCAATGTATGACCTACCCCAGAAGGTTATCTGCAAATGTTTGACTGAATGCATCGTCAAAGTACTGAAGGAACAATGGTTCCTGAAATATAGTGACTCCAAATGGAAAGCCAAAACCAAAACAGCTCTCCGCAAAACCACAATTTCCCCTGAAACTGCATACCCTTGGTTCCAGAGCACAATTGATTGGCTCAAAGACTGGCCATGCGCCAGAAAGAGTGGATTAGGCACCCGCTTACCCTGGAACAAGGATTGGATCGTAGAAACCCTAAGTGACTCCACTATTTACATGGCCTTCTACACCATAAACAAGCACATAAAGCAACACGATATTACCCCAGAAAATCTGGGACCTGAAGTCTTTGAGTATATTTTCTATAACAAAGGGAATTTGGAAACAGTAGCTCGAAAATCTATGATAGATAAAGAGGTTCTGCAGTCAATGCAGAATGAATTCACTTATTGGTATCCTGTTGACATGCGTAACTCAGCAAAGGAATTGATACCTAACCACCTAACATTTTTCCTCTTC
>JAUWDF010000124.1 GCA_030608925.1 Candidatus Bathyarchaeota archaeon
TTGCCTAGCTGAACAACAAGGACTTGACATAGTTGCTCTGTGCCCAGGATGTGCAGGAACCCTTCGCAAAGTTAACAAGAAATTAAAGGAAGACAAACACCTGAGGGAGAAGATCAATAGTTACCTAGGATTGGAATTCAAAGGCACGATTGAAGCGAAACACCTTCTCCAACTCCTAGCTGAGGACATAGGTTATCAAAAGATCAAAGACTCAATTAAAAAGCCACTAAACGCTTTGAGTGCATCTGATCACAGTGGTTGCCATGTTACTCGTCCAGGCAAATACATTGGATTCGATAATCCTGAGAACCCGGAAGTCCTCTAGCATCTTATTGAAGCAACAGGGGCTAACTACGTGGATTATGTTGATAGATTAGAATGTTGTGGGGCTCCGATTGCGGGTGTAAATGACAAAATTCCCCTTGAACTCTCCAGAGAAAAACTGGTCCACGTAAGAGATGCAGGGGCTGATGCACTGATAACTGTTTGTCCCTTCTGCCACATGATGCTTGACACTAACCAACCTCGTATAGAAAGAAAGTTCAATGAAAACCTGAAAATCCCAGTTCTTCACTATCCCCAATTACTAGGTTTAGCGATGGGATTCTCACCAAAAGAACTCGCTCTGGAAAGCCTAAGAGTTAGCCCAAATCACTTGATTTCACAAATCGGTGCAAAAACAGGGGCCTCTGAGAAATGACAGAAGAAAAACCTCGAATTGGCGTTTTTGTGTGCCATTGCGGTCTCAACATAGCTGGCGTCATCGATGTAAAAGATCTCACAGAATACGCCAAAACGTTACCCGACGTAGTCTACGCAAAAGATAATCGCTACACATGCGCTGACCCAGGTCAGGATGAAATAAGAAAGGCAGTGAAAGAACAAAGCCTAAACCGAGTCGTAGTTGCCGCCTGCTCTCCACGGATGCATGAACCTACCTTCCGCAAAACCTGCGCAGAAGCAGATTTGAACCCCTACTTATTTGAAATGGCAAACATTCGCGAATTTGTATCTTGGTGCCATCCAAACACTCCAGAAGAAGCCACTGAAAAAGCTAAAGAAATCCTTAAGATGGCAGTCGCAAAAGCAAGGCTCCTTCAACCCCTTGAAGAAATCGAAGTACCCGTAACCAACAAAGCTATGGTGATTGGCGGAGGAATAGCAGGAATCAGCTCTGCACTGGACCTAGCAGAAATAGGATTCAAAGTCTATCTGGTCGAAAAAACAGAAAGCATCGGTGGACACATGGCTCAGCTAGACAAGACTTTCCCCACCCTCGACTGCAGCATTTGCATCGAAGGCCCAAAAATGGTAGACACAAGTCGCCATCCAAACATCGAGATAATATCCTATGCTGACATAGTTGGAGTATCAGGGTACGTGGGGAACTTCAAAGTCAAAGTAAAGAAGAAACCAAGATATATTATTCAAGAAAACTGCACCGGATGTGGCGAATGCAAGGACGTCTGTCCCATTGAATACCCTAACGAATGGGACGTGAACATGGGAGTCAGAAAAGCCATTTCTGTCCCCTTTGAACAAGCAGTGCCCCTTGTATACACAATCAACATGGATCACTGCATCGAATGCTACAAATGCGTGGACGCATGTGGAGCAAGACAGGCTATAAACTTCGACCAAGAAACAGAAGAGACCGAGTTTGAAGTAGGCGCTATAATAGTGGCTTCAGGCTTCGATATCTACATGCCTTACGATGATCCACTATATGGATATGGAAAATATGACAATGTCATTACAGCCTTAGAGTTCGAACGACTCATTTTAGCAGCTGGACCCACCGATGGAAAAGTCATTAGAGCCTCAGATGGCGAGAAACCTCACCGCGTAGCCTTTATTCAATGTGTGGGATCACGAAACCTGAAGAAACACGAATATTGCTCGGGTTTTTGCTGCATGTACGCACTTAAGAATGCCATACTGCTGAAAGAGAAATACAAAGATGACGTCGAAGTCAACATCCTTTACATGGATATGAGAACTCCCTTTAAGGGGTACGAAGAATTCTACAGAAGAGCCCGCAATTTAGGTGTAACTTTCATTCGAGGTAGAGCCAGCCACGTTCTCGAAGACCCACAAACTAAGAATCTTGTAATACGCGCGGAAGACATGACTCTGGGTCAACCCATCGATCTCCCAGCAGAAATGGTTGTTCTATGTACTGCTGCTGTTCCCAAATCAGACGCAGGGGATCTAGCACGAGTTCTAAGCATTTCAAGAGGAACAGATGGCTTTTTCATGGAAAGCCATCCAAAACTAAAACCGCTGGATACACCAGTAGACGGCATATTTCTCGCAGGTGCCTGCCAAGCACCAAAAGACATCCCATACAGCGTCTCTCAAGGAAGCGGAGCAGCAGCGAGAGCCGCAACCATCCTTGCCAAAGAAAAATGGAAAATAGAGCCCATAGTCGCAGTAGTCGACCCTGAAAGATGTAGGAACACAAGAGTCAAGTGCGGCATATGTGCAGAACGATGCCCATACGGAGCCATTGAAGCCCCTGAAAAACAAGCCGCAAAAGTTAGAACAGCTATGTGCCACGGATGTGGTACATGTGTAGCTGAATGCCCGTCAGACGCTATTACTCAAAACCACTTCACAGATGAACAGATCTTCGCTCAAATAAGAACAGCATTAGAGAAAGATCCACAAAATAAAATCCTAGGATTCTTATGCAACTGGTGTTGCTATGCAGGTGCTGATTTAGCTGGTACCAGCCGCTTCGAATATCCAACTCTACTAAGGCCAATTCGCGTAATGTGTTCCGGTCGTGTTGACAGAGATTTCGTTTTGGAAGCATTCAGAAATGGAGCCGGTATGGTACTACTTGGTGCATGTCACTTACCATATGATTGTCACTACATAAGTGGTAACTGGAAAATGAAAGCGCGCATGGACGCATTAGCTCCCATGCTGCAGAAACTTGGCTTGAGTCCCCAGCGATTTCGAGTTGAATACGTTTCAGCGGCTGAGGGACTGAAGTTTGCAGAACTAATGAGAGAGATGGCAGCCCAGTTGGACGAGTTGGGACCCGAGACTATTGAAGCGGAAAACAGGAAACTGAAACCAATCTTGGATAGAATGTTGGTTAAGAAACAGAAATAACCTTAATGCTCCTTAATTCTTAAAGCTGCGCACACGTTTAAGTTATTGATACATTCTCGATTTGAAAGTAGCGTTTCGCTAGGAAACGGATTCTCTCAGCGTTTCTTCCGTTTTTTCCTATAGCTACTCCTTTATCCTTTGGATTTACTAGCACGACCGCTATGGATTTCCCATCAGGCTTTTTTGTAATTCGAATCTCAGTTATCAGCGCTGGTTTCAGTGCATTCCTTATGAACTGTCCTGGCTCATCAGAGTGCTCTATAATCTCATGTCTCTTATTTGTCATCCGCTCAAGAAGATGGATGTTCTTGCCACCCTTCCCGATAGCCATGCCGACATCTCCCTCTTTTACAATAAATATCGCACGATTTGCTTCCTCGTCGAGAATGCAATCCTTAACGGAAGCACCTGTGATGCTCTCAAAGAGCGCGATGTATCGCATTTCTTTACTTGTCAGCTTTATTCCAGTTGCCATTCAACAACCCTTTTTTATTCTTCCTGCTCTTGCACAAGGTCCAAGATATTGGAGTCACCTGGTTCTTTGATTGTTAGAGTTGAAACTGCAAATCGTTTTCCACATGTTCTCCCCAGATCAATGCTACTACCTTTGAAAGTTATAATCGGGATTTTCGATAGTTCCCCGTAGTATTCAAGATTTTCACGAATATGAGGTTGAATATTCGAAGTAAGAATTAAAGCTCTAGCTTTGCCAACTCTTGCGCTTCTTGCGCCTTCCTCTGCTCCAAAAACCCCCGTACCAGCTCGGCCAGCAATATGGCTCGCGCTTCGGCATCCTCCGGAAAAAGATCAGGCCGCTTTCCCTCGGGGTCGATGAATTTAACGCCGTGCTCAATGGCATGACCCAGCAGCACGTCGCGCG
>JAUWDF010000062.1 GCA_030608925.1 Candidatus Bathyarchaeota archaeon
AACCCCACCCGCTGGCGAATATATTCAAAAGGGAGCCTTTATGATAAGAGGGAAGAAGAACTACGTGAGAAAAACGCCTCTGCAGATTACTATTGGAATAAACTTGAAGACAGAACTTCCTATTGTTATAGGAGGACCAAAACAAGCCATTGAAACGCAGACCAATGTCTATATAGAGATTGTTCCAGGATATCTCAAAAGCGGTAAACTGGCAAAAGAGATTCTTAACATACTGAAACGAAAGGTTTCAAAAGAATTGAAGGATCAAACATCAAGAATTCCCATCAACGAAATTCAAGCCTTTATTCCTTTCGGAAATGGAGAAATTAAGCGACATTAGATACACACTCTGTAGCAAATAGGAAAAAAGAAATCAAAGGGAAGCTCATAATGGATATGGGTTAGAAAATGCCAATCTCAAGTAGAACATATTTCTGGGGAGAGAAAGCGAAAAATGCACCTGAAGAGCCTGGAGTTTATGCTCTGTATGATAAAGACAATGTTCTCATCTTTGTTGGAGCCAGCTCTAATCTCCGAGAAGAATTTCTTAATTCCCTAAGAACAGGATTTACCAACACCCCATGTAAAAGTAGCGCAAAATTCTATAAAAGAGAAACAACTCCAAATCCAGAAGAAAGAAAGAAAGAGCTTTTAGAAGAATTCAAGCAAAAGCACGGTCAATATCCGAAATGTCATGTTCCATCCACAAACATGGAAACAGCTACTATAATGCCCACGCAGAGTTTCTACTTCTACATGGACATTGGCAAACCTCTCAATGAGGCAGCATCTGATCTTGACGAATTCAAGGCGAAAGTATCTAAAATTCCGGTTTCATCACTCGAGTTCCACCAAGAGAGAGGGGATTTTGCACGCTGGATCAACACAGTCATAAAAAGACATGAACTCGCGGAACTCATCAAGGGAATTAGCAAATCTGGAGAAGATCTTAGAGAGAAAATCCTGAATTCGATAAACTTTCCTGAAAAAGCGGAATGCCCTAGATGTGGAGACAAGGTGAATCAAGTTAAAACATGGAAGATGGCGGGTAAACCAAGCAAGGCTGGTCAAAGACTACAACTAACAATTGGCTTCTATAAATGCAGCAATTGTAATAAAGCATTCCGACAAGTACTCTCAAAGAAAAAAATCCCGGCATAATTGAAAAAATGCTTTCATCAACTCCTTGAAGTTGCGTTTGAATATACATTTGAATTGTAGAAAGCATCGATAGGGTTCCCCAGGATTTAGAAGAAAAAGTTAAAACATTATACATAAGCTTAAAAAGTAGATGGGTGTATCTGCGATAGGAGAATAGTAGTGAAAGAATCTCGTGGCAAACCCAGGTTCCGCTGTGAACAGTCTTCATTAATCTCTTCTCAGTTACGGTGAGAATCTATGAGTGACCTTGGTCTAAGAGCTCGCATGCTAGTGAAAGATGTTATGTCGAGTCCAGTAATCACTGTGGGTTTAAATGAGAAGGTGGATAAAGTTGCCAAACTCATGGAAATGCAGCGATTGGGAAGCATAATCGTTGCTGACAAGAACGAGAAACCTGTGGGAATTATCACTGAGAGAGATCTTGTGACTCGAGTTCTGGCGAAAAACAAGTTGCCTAGCGAACTTATAGCAAAAGACGTAATGACTACACCGCTAGTAACCATTAGCCCTGACGAAACCCTCAGCAACACTGCAAGGCAGATGAGCAGATTAAACTTGAGAAGATTGTGTGTAATTTACAAAGGAGACCTTGTAGGTCTTGTTTCAAGTAAGGATGTTCTAGCCATAACACCGGAGCTCTTAGAGACAATTCAGGAGAAGACACGAATTGAGGATTCCCAGATCGAGGAGACCCCAGATAATCCTCCAATAGCAGGATACTGTGACCATTGTAGTCAATGGTCAAGTAGATTAAGAGAGAAGGAAGGGGAGTTTCTCTGCGTGGACTGTATAGCAGAGAGCCAAGATACACATTAATGGACGACAGTTCCACTCTAGCATAACAGGGATTCACAGTTAATTGACCATTAGTTCGAATTCCAGAGTCTGTGAAAAAATCTGTTGATCCGACCGCAAGGTTAAATCTTCCTTTAGAATAAAGAGTGGGAATCGAATATTGCCGGTTGAAACAGTTCTTTACAATGCAAGAGTCTTTGCGAATGGTCGAATCACAAGAGGTGGAATTGCAATTGAAGATGGGAAGATTTTCAGGATTGCTAAAGAGATAAATCTGCCCATCGCAGTCAACAAGGTTGATTTAAAGGGATGTTTAGCGATTCCAGGCCTGGTTGATGTGCATGTCCATCTTCGAGGTCAAATGCAAGCTTATAAGGAAGACTTCTTCACTGGGACTTCAGCAGCTGTAGCAGGAGGCATCACGACGCTTCTGGATATGCCCAACAACGAACCAGTTACTATGGACTCTGGTTCCTTGAAGGAGAGAATGAGGGATGCAAGAAGCAATATTCTAGCAAATGTTGGGTTCTACTCAGCGCTTCCCGAAAGCCTAGATGAAATTCACAGAGTTGCCCAGTGTGGGGCGATTGGCTTTAAACTCTACTTAAACTCACAGATAGGAGGAATTGGTATTGATGACGATGATAAATTATTGGAAGCATTCAAAGAAATTAGGGAACTTGGGATCCCAATCGCAGTTCATGCTGAAGACAAAGAAATGATAGAGAAAGTTTCTAAGATTCAACAAAGCTTGGGCTTTGTTGACATAAATGCGTATCTAAAAGCGCACACAACAAATGTTGAAACCAAAGCAGTTAGGAGAATTCTAAAGATTGCTCACAGATCAAAAGCACACATACATTTTTGTCATGTCAGTTCGGATAAAACAATCTTCCTTATTCAAAAAGCAAGAAAAGAAGGAGCTGCAGTCAGCTGTGAAGGAACACCTCACCACCTTTTACTGTCGTCTGAATGTCTGAAAAATCTAGGGCATATTTCACTCACTGATCCACCAGTTCGAACTGGAAAAGTTATGAGGAAACTTTGGGAAGCGTTGCGCAACGCTCAAATCGACATTATTGCATCTGATCATGCGCCCCACTCAATAGGGGAGAAAAAAGGAGATGCTGTCTGGAATGTAAAACCAGGAATTCCCGGGCTTGAGACATTGCTCCCGTTGTTTTTAACAAAGGTGAATGAAGGACAAATCACCCTAGAGAATTTAGTTAGGCTGACTGCACAAAAGCCATGCGAGATTTTTAGTCTTCAAGGTCGTGGTTCATTAAAGGAAGGTTATAACGCTGACATTACCATCATTGATCTACATCGACAGAGTAGAATTGACGCAAGCCGATTCTATTCCAAAGCAAAATATTCTCCATTTGACAAATGGTCCGTTAAAGGTATACCTGTTAAGACATTCGTGAATGGGGTACTGGTGATGGATGAAGGAAAAATTGTCGAGAACGCAGGAGCAGCTAGGATATTACGAGGCAAGGCTTTACTTATGTAATTTTTCAAAAGTCGACTTTTTGCCGCTTTGAAATATAGAAAATGTTTTCATGGATTTCATATCCCATTTTCTTGAAGAGTAAAAGGGATTTCTTATTAGGGGCTTCAACCAAAGCGCAGAAAACTTCAGTGCCAAGTTTATGTAGGGTTTTTTCAAGCTCATGGATTAGTTTGCTCCCTATCCCTTCTCGTCTAAATGTTGGATCTACAGCAAGGCGATTTATCCAACCTTTCATTCTTCCATCATATGAACCTATAATGACGCCAACAAACTTTGTAGCTTTGAAAGCGCCAATGAAGAGTTCTGGAAAGGCGGTCATATGCTTCTCCATCATGGTCTTACTGTCTCTGCCATTTTGTTTAAAGGGTAAACCCGACCGCATCCAGAGCTCAATAATGCTTTCATAATCCGACATTGTCAAGGTTCTAATCTTTATCTGTGCCAAACCTGAAACCCACAGATTCTTCTTACTGAGTTGATGGATGAAGACTTCCTCAAAAATCTTTATCAGGACTTTCTGCACAAGATTAGTTCCTGCAAATGATTCCTATTATTATTTAGCACTCACTCACCTGAAGACTTCTTGTTGGCATGTGCACATCTCGAATCTCGGCTCTCAAAGACATACGATCCATAAGGCACAAAGAATATGCTGCCGCTTTCACTTAAGATAGTTTCACTGAATATAGAGTCGTCGAATTTGAGTTTGATATTACAAGCTCCATAAGGGTCAAGAAGAAAAGTGAGTTGAGTGAACTTGAAGTTTATCATTGATAGTATGTTGGGGAAACTGACTCGTTGGCTCCGTATGTTGGGGCACGACACAAAATACGTTGTCAACCTAGACGATAATACCTTGGTAGAAGTAGCTAAAACCGAAGAACGAGTTCTTTTAACGAGAGATGTTGAATTATGTGGATTAGCTCGTCGTAATAAGATAGATGTGTATCTTGTTGAAGGTAATAATAGCCAAGAACGACTTGCAGCGTTATCAAGAAAATTCGGCATTAAACTGGAACTTGATCCTGACACTTCTAGATGTTCGAAGTGTAACAGTAAGATAGTACCTGCAAGAAAAGAGGTTATCCTAAAAGACGTTCCTTCAGGAACTGCAAAATTCTATGAAAGATTCTGGAGATGCCCAAAATGTCACAAAGTCTATTGGCAAGGTGCCCACTGGGAGAATATCATTAAAACACTAGAAAAGGCCCTTTCTCAAACATAGTCTGAATAGGGAGCACAAAAGACAACAAAAGAAAAAAGAGAAGTTATTTTTCTTTAACAAGCCATTTGAGAGGAATGTCTTGAAACGTCCCATCAGGCAGCTTTCTTCGAATCGTCAAAGGGAGGCTTTTTTCTTCGAGCTCCCTTAGAGCGATGTCAATTGGGCTATCATGTGCTTTAGGCTCGACAAGTATAGGGGCACCCATTGCGACTTGAAGCGCTCTTGCACCTACTATTCGAGCCTTCTCGAAACGGGTTAATTTTGGGGGACCTATTTCGATCTTGCTTGACGAGGACGTCTCTTTAGAACTCCTAGCCCATTGGTGGCATACCGCCCATGCCACCCATACCGCCCATGCCACCCATACCGCCCATACCGCCCGGAGGAGGTCCTGGAGGCATTTTGGCTTTACCGCCTGCGATAATATCATCTATCCTCAAAATCATCGTAGCTGCTTCTGTTGATGATTTCACTATCTGTTTCTTCACTGCAAGGGGTTCAAGCACGTCTGCTTTTTTCATGTCGTAGATTTTTCCGTTGAAAACGTCCACGCCTACCCACAACTGTTTCTTCTCGTGGGCTGCCCTTAATTCCGATATTATGTCTATGGGATCTAGTCCTCCATTTTCGGCTAATGTAAGTGGCACTGACTCTAATGCTTCTGCGAATAACAAAACCGCCAGTTGCTCTTTTCCAGGCAGAGTTTCAGCGTAGTTTTTCAAGATTCGTCCCACTTCGAGTTCCGGTGCTCCTCCACCCGCAACAACCTTGGGTTCTTCAACTACATCCCTTATGACACAAAGGGCATCATGTATTGAACGTTCTGCTTCGTC
>JAUWDF010000240.1 GCA_030608925.1 Candidatus Bathyarchaeota archaeon
GGGAATTCATTGAATACATTTAGCCAAGCTGGATTGAAACCTACAGGGTGCGACATATCAGTGTGGGCTACAGAAAGGGCAAAGAAAACGTTTCCAGCATTGGAAATTGTTCGGACTGACGCGCTTTGTTTGCCTTTCAAGTCGGAAACATTCGATGTCACAACAGCCTTTGAAACTCTGGAAAATTGCCAAAATCTGGATTTGGTTTCAAGTCAAATAAAGAGAGTTACGAAGCCCAATGGTCTGGTGCTAGTTTCGGTTCCAACGACGGACTTGAATGATACATATGCGGACAGATCCCACATTTGGCACAAATCTCTTGCTGCATGGTTGCACTTTTTGAGGCAGTATTTCGAGGTTTTGAGTGTAAGTTATTTTATGAAATTCATGAAAACCTTGATGGGAAAACATGTAATACCTTTATTGCTATGCGAAATAATAAAGGTACAGAGACTATTGCGTAGGTGAAGCTTTCCGTTCTATAATGTAGATGTCGACAAGAAATTGATGTCTTGTTCTCTTGTGAAAATTGAACATGCGAGGAATTGTCATGAGCATGGTGTAAACAGCTATGACTTCGCCACCACACCTCTCTACGAGTCCATTCAAAAAGGGAGATGGGGCTGCTCCTATTAATTGAGTTCTATTACGCGCTAGCTTGTTTATTAATTCCGGGCTATCCTGACTGCTTTTATGAAGGGAATACACGTGTTCTGCTATCTCAAGAGCTTTCCGCAAAAATTTTCGGTCAGCATTTTTTCTCTGTATACCGAAAGGAGGATTTTGGAGTACAGTGTCAAAACCTCCTTTGATCACAGTTATTTCTCCTGTTACCCATTGAGTCTTTTCCTTTATACCGAGTTTTTCAGCGTTTTTTGAAGCGGTCGTTGTAGCCACTTTATCTATGTCAACACCAACCGCCTCTTTTGCTCCCATCAGAGCGCTGCCTATAGCAAGCCTGCCCGTTCCACAGCCTAGGTCAGCTACTCTCTTGCCGATTATGTGATCATTTGTGTACGTAGCAATGAATAGAATTTGTGCCGCGATTTCCGGTGTTATTGTATACTGTTCCAAATGAGCAGCTGGAGATGGATGTGGATCAATACTTAATATTGCGCGTTCCAAGTCTAGTCTTCGAACCAGCCTTTCGCCCATAATTCGCCCCATCTCAATTGACCTATAGCAACAAGACTCTCTAAGGGTGTTATTATCGGTTTTAGGAATCGTTCACTGTCATCAAGGGTTATTCTTGGACACGCCGTGTTAATGAAAGCTTCCACCCCTGGAAATTGCATTACCACTTCGGGAGTTATTTCCCTTAAAGCTAGGAGCATTGTTTGCCTACCAGCTTTAGACAATAGGTCTCTCAATTCAAGTGCTTGAGTATACTTTTTCTGTCCTGGTTTTAAACCAATTAGAATCCCTATTCTTTTTGCTTGTTTGAACTGTTGGATGTTAGCCCAACGTTTTTTTATTATTCGAGTAGCCTCATCTTGAATCTTAAAAGCTCTCTTCTGAAAGGGATCTGCTACTATTGTGGGTTTACGCGTAGCTAGAGTTACTCCTATTGGGTGAAACTTACCTCCACCTACATAGAGGAAGGCACTCACTTTGTCAGAAACTGTTCTCGCATTGCTATAGTTACATCCAGTAATCTGACCTGGGTATTGCATCTGTCCAGCGTCTCCAATTGCGACCACTTTTCCAGCTTCTAAAAGCACTTGCTCAGCTTCTCTAAGCTTTTCGATGTGTTGTATAGTCGTAACTAAGCCAATTTCTCGCCATTGTTCAAGGTATGGAACTGCCTTCCATACAACATTTTTAATGTGAGCTTTAGCTTTGGTTTCGATATATATCGTTGGTACAGCGTTCTGCTGCACCATTTGACTATGACCGCAGTGAACAATTAGATCTGCTCCTAGCGATTCTGCTTCAGCTAGAGGAAGGTCACAGGCTCCATAACAATGATCCGCAGACACAATTGCTACAGCTCCTAGTTCTTCGATGACTTTGGCTAATTGCCAACCATAAGGCTTTAGACCCTCTGGAAGCTGTATGAGAACACGTTTCGCCTTCCGTTTTCTAATTTCCTTTTTCAGTTTTTGAACTTCAAAATCAAATGTTGGAGATATCATCTACTGGTATTCTCAATATGAATCGTGCACAATTATCATCTATTCTCGTACTAATATTCGAATGAGCCTTTGTCTGGTTCTCTTTCTCGTTTTCTGTTGCAGCTACTAATCGCTTGTTCTAATAAGATCTTCTGTTCAATGCTCGCAACTAATCTCTTGGTGTTCAATATGGCATCATTATTGACTGAAATGCTGTCTATGCCCAAACGAACTAGAAATTCAGTGAAATCAGGCAGATTTGAAGGACCTTCACCACAGATCGAGACTGTAATTCCCTTTTGGTGAGCCACTCTGATCAAATGAGCAATAATTCGTTTGATTGCAGGATCTCGTTCGTCGAAGTAACCCATTTGTCCCAGTCTCTCAGAGTCTCTATCTATCATCAGAACACCTTGGGTCATGTCATTTGAGCCAATGGAAAAACCGTCACAGAGTTTTGAAAACTCATCT
>JAUWDF010000186.1 GCA_030608925.1 Candidatus Bathyarchaeota archaeon
CCCTATGAGGTGTCTCAAGAAGTAGGTAGGATTCGAGGAATTGTGGAGCAGGAAATAAAGAAAGGGACAACCAAGAGACAAATTGTAAAACAACTATCAGAGATATACCCCGCAGGCGAAGAGACAATATTGAGAGCTTTGAAAGAAACTTTTGAACAGATAGAGAAAGGATACCCTGTTCCCACTAGTCAGAGAATTATAGTAGAAGACTGGGAGGATTTTGTAATTATACATGCACACTTAGGGTCTTTGACAAATCGAGCACTCGCTCAACTTTTGGGTCATTATCTAGTGGACCGAACTGGTCATTCAGTTTCGGTTCAACATGATCCCTATCGTATTTTTGTGCAAGTTCTAGAAAAAGTAAATGCCGTCAGCATAGTGGCTCTCTTTAGTGAGTTCAAGGAAACGTCTGAAACGGTAATTCGTGAAGCGTTAACGAGAGCAACAGTTAAGACCGGATTGTTCAAACGTCGCATGATCCATGTGGCAAGAAGATTTGGTGCCATAAAGAAATGGGTGGATTTCAGCAGCATTAGCCTTTCACGTCTCCTGAAGAGTTTCGAGGACACTGCGATATATGAGGAAGCTCTCAAGGAAGTTTTTACTAAGGATTTAGACTTGAAGAGAGTTCTCGCAGTCATAGAAGATATTCGAGAAGATAAGATGTCAGTTATAAAAGTGGAGAGTAAGGGAATTGGAACTCCAATTGCCCGAGTTGGAATAGAGCGTGTCAGTATGAAGACCGATCTGATCCCTCCTGAGAGAATGCGTCACATACTTATCGAGTCTTCTAAAGTAAGATTGTTGGATGAAGTTCGTAGTTTCATTTGCACAAGATGTTGGGACTACCTTGAAATGATCCGCATCAAGGATTTGCCTGAAAAACCTGCTTGCCCTTTGTGTGGTTCAAATGCCTTGGGAATTCTCGAGAAGGAAGAGGAATATGTACAGGCTCTTGTGGAGAAGAAAGGGGACAGGCTCTCAAAGGCAGAGCGAGCAATGCATCGAAAAGCTGTAAAAACAGGGCAATATGTTGCGAAATGGGGAAAAACAGCTGCAATAGCGCTCTCTACTAGAAAAGTTAAGCCTGAAAAGGTTAAGGTAATACTCCAAAAGGAACGTGTGCCAAACGACAACTTCTTTGAAATGTTAATCGAAACGGAGAGAAAGGCACTAAAAAAGAGGTTCTGGGCAGACTAATTGAGAAAGGTGTAATTTTCACTGCCCAATGTTAAAGCGTGGAAAAGGTGTACTTCTACAATTCAGTCTGCAAAGCTGGATATGGATTCACCATAGTTATTGAGTTGTCTAAAAGTATAAAAAGAGCCCTTCGAGAATAAAAGCACGCTCAGGATGAGGAGTGGAAACATTTGGAGCTAAGCAGGCAAAAACTTAGAGAGAAGACTCTGAAGAGGTTCAAGTATGTTAAGACCTGCGTCTTGGCAAGGGAACTCTGCTTGCTAATAAGGACAAATCGTGTTTCCTTCAATCCAGAAGACGTGAAAGACTGCTGTGGTTTTGTGTCAAAACTGTGCAAAGATGCTGGTTGCCAGGACCAAAGTGAATTGTGTCGTAAAGCATCTGAAGTTGTTGAAAGTAATGAGCAAGAATATCTTGAGATTTGCCAGCAGAGTTGCATGAAATGTGGTGAGGAACGACGACCAATGCCGAAGAACAAAACCACTTATGTCGCTTAAAGAGCCCCCCGCAAAATCTTAAAAGTGAATACATTTACTACAAAAATTAAAAGGAGTGTCATCAATATTGTTTATAGCCCCTTTCGTTGGAACACCGTTACCTGTAGTAAGACAGATGTTAAAAGTTATTGACTTGAAACCTGGTGAAGCGTTTTACGATTTGGGAGCTGGCGATGGTCGAACAGTGATCATGGCGGCACAGGAATTCGGAGCCAGGTCAGTGGGCGTTGAACTCCGTGAAGACCTAGCTAAGAAAGCTCTCGCAGCAGTACGTGAACGAGGTATCCAAGATCGCGTGACCATTGTCCAAGACGACATGTTTAAGGTCAATATCTCACAGGCGAGTGTGGTCTTCCTATACTTGACAACAAGTGCAAATGATAAAGTGAAGTCGAAATTAGAGAAAGAATTGAAACCGGGTACTCGAATAGTCTCACACGATTACGAAATATTGGGGTGGAAACCTGTGAGAAGGGAAAGCTATTGTGAAAATCCCAGACTTGGCTATCCCTCACACACAATTTATGTCTATAGAAAATGATAATTTCGTAATATTGGACTAATTTTTTGAAGCCGATGTTTTGAATCCATGGAGTTATTTGGTGAATAGAGTTCCAGGATTGAGAATTTCATAAGGATCGAAGACTTCTTTGATCTTCTTCATAAGTTCTATTTTCTTTTTATTCGAGAATTCCTGTAGGTTTTTGATTCTAATCTTTCCCACTCCATGTTCCGCTGTTATTGTTCCTCCTAGATTGACACATGCTTCATATATTTCATGCTTGATTTTTCCGAGTTGCATCTCATCCACTCCTCCATCTTTTTTCATCAAAATGTGAGTGTGCAGATTTCCATCTCCAATGTGTCCGAAGGTTGGTAAATTTGTGGAGAACTTTTCAGCGATTTTGTCTAATGCGTCTGTAAATTTAACCATGTTCGATGGGGGAACAGCGACATCAGTAATGTCTAACGTGATGGGTTTTAAGAAAGAGTAGATTTTGCTCCTGATTGCGAGGATGTCGTTCTGTTTACTTTTGCTTTGGACCACAAGTGTGGTGAGGGCGTTTTGCTTCTTAGCAATTTGATCTATCTTATCAGCAGTGGAATAAACATTTTCACGACTGTCTCCTGTCACAATTACAATCAGACATGTTTTCCCATTTTTAACTGGCCATAGTTTGCCAATCTGTTTTGCGGATTTCTCCATCAGCGTCCTTTCGACATACTCTATTGCCAGAGGTATAATCCCACTCCTTAGAATTCTGGGCGCGGTCATAATGGCGTCTCTCTGATCATTATAAGGTATTATCAAAGTTGCTGTTTCATTGAATCTTGGATAGAGTCTTAGAACTGCTTTTGTGATAATTCCA
>JAUWDF010000037.1 GCA_030608925.1 Candidatus Bathyarchaeota archaeon
GGAGCTGAATAATGGGATTGTGACACAGAGCTCGGTGAAAAGCCCCATGGTGTTCCTGATGTTCCTAAGAACTTCTTCGAAGGTTTCGGAAAAGTAAATTCTATCAAGCAGAGTATCTAAGAGTGGGTGGTTGGGAGAACCATCAGCTTCAATCCCATGCACAAAGTTTGCGGAGTAGGGTGCCCAGAATTGGCTGTGATATAGGTAGTGTAAATACGTTGGAAATCTTCCCAGACTCCATCCACCCGTATAAATATGATAATCAAGGGGTTCGTCTGGAGGAGGCCAAACAAATACGATACAGCCCTGTCCATCGTTGCAAGGGATTCCGATTTTTCTTGCAGCTGCGATTAATGCGTTTCCTGCTTGGAATCTCCTCGGATCGTCAGATCTCATCCTAAATACAATTTCGTCGAGGTCTTGCCCAGCTTTGCTACTGTCTGGAGGATACATCCTGATGGTCGCGGTTGATCCTGGGAAATCAGGATCGTAGTAAGGATTGGGTGTAGTACCGTTTATGAAACCAGCTGAATCTAAGAGAGCTGAAGCGTTGGCTGGATCATACTCGTAGGGGTAGTCGGGACCAGCGTAAGACATGTTCATCCAGCCTGGAGTAGTTGCGGCTGTAGGTTGGTCAATCCTTGTGGCAAAACCATTACAGAACTCTTCTACAATATGATCCTTGTCCACAAGAAATGCGAGAGCTTGCCTAAACTCCTTATAATTTGTGGGCGACCGCACTCCAGGATTCGAGGGGATCGTGTAATTATTGTTGATGTCAAACTCATACATCCCCATATCATCTACAGGAGCCAAGGCAATGTTAGGGTTTACAATAGCATCCGGGTAGAGGGATTTAGGAAGGTCATAACCAATAATGTCGATCTCACCATTCTCCAGGGCGTTATAAGCTGCATATACATCTGAATAGAAATGCATAGCAAGATCCTCAGTGCGAGTACCCTTGAACGATCCAAAAGACTGGGGTAAACATGTGACAACTATAAGCATTATCAAGAAAATCGAAGAAAATAACACTAACCTAACTTCTTTTAGAAACACACCCTTCCCTTTCCTAACTAATCCAAGAACACGTAGCTATTTATGAGTTCTGAAACAATCTTCTATGAACACTACTAACAGGAAATTTTGCCCTGACCATAGAAAAAAAGGATGGTGTTTGTTGTTTACAGCAAGGTTAAGGTACAGGATTACCGTTGGCATCGGAGAAGTAGATATTGTCTAGGTAGAACCAACTGCTTGTAGTGGTTAAGTCCCATGAGGCTTGGTGATGTTGGATTGTCACCGTTAAATTCGACTTATCCAAATAGCTTGGAATTTCCCTGGTGTATCTATACCAAGTGTTGCCATCGTTTCCTAATTCTGTTTCATCAAAGTAGTTATAGTTCGTTTCCCATCTATTCAGTCTAAGCGTTACACTATAAGTTCCAGTACCATCTGTCAATTGTAAAGTAACATGGTTATCATATCGACTACTTGTTGTATATCCGTATCCTCCAACCCACAAGGTTACGTAATCTGCTGTAGTGAAGGCGGGTTGCTCGGTGCTTAAGTATTGAGAAACATGTGCATCGCCTGGAAATGGTGGTACTGATTCAGTTGTCAGGTATGTGTAGAGGCTTTGGAACCGATTGCAGTAATGTGTATCAACTATGTAGAAATCACTTGCAAGTGGCGGATCGCCTGCGTGGACAGTAAGTTCATAGTTCCAGTCGATAATATCATTTTCCGCCATCAGCGCTATGCCTTTTTCAAAGTCCCCGTTAGGAATTATTCGGCAGCGAGATTCAAGGTCGGAAACATCGTCTAGCATTGCATTAATCTGGTTTTGCAAATCTTGGATTGAAGCATTTAGATCGAGGAGTAGTTGTGTGGTGTTTATCGGTGTTCCCATAGAGCCATAAATGGTGGCAAGCCTTACTATATCGAAAATGTCGATGTTTCCATCATAATTCGAGTCTAACCAAGGGTCATACTCGCTAGCAGTAACTCCTACAAGTAGAAAGGAAGCAATGAGTATAACTGTCAATGAAAAGGTTAAAAGTTTCATAATTTAATTCACCTCCATTCTCAATTTCTCCTTAGGCACACTAGTGATTAGAAGTTGGATAAAAGGTTGATGAATGAAGGTTCTATCTAACGGACCAGGTCACGTGTTGAGAAGGGGACTTTGCCAGTTTTCTCTTCATCAAAAAGGAAACTGCTACGCTAAACGCTATAACTGCCAGAGCTATAATAAACCAAAGCCACCATTGCATCCAGAAGGGATTAGGCTGCCACATATTGGTCTCTGTTGCAATGCCAGTCGCAATCATGTCACCTGAAGTTGCACCTGATTCTACTAAGATTCCAGTCTGCTTATCCCAGTAGTAGATGAGTTCGGTTCCATGCTGCGAGAAACTTGCAAAAACCACCCTTCTACTTGCCCCAACATAGGTTCTTGTGATCTCACCATCGATTGTTACGTTGAATGTTAGGCCATCACCTCCCATCATAATGGAATCTCCAGTTGTGCAGTTAGCAGGGATAATGAACCCAAAGAGAGTGTCGAAGGCTCCACATCCAGTAACGACATCCACGCTCAGGGTGTCACTTTGCTCTGTTCCATTATCCATGTGCATCGTCGCCCTTACAGTAGCTGTTGTTCCCTCAACGCTTAGGATTTCAACTTTCAGCCACTCGGGATATGGGGTTCCAGAAGACCAACCAGTAACTGTGTAATCACATTTTATCCAGTCACCAGCCTTAACGCCTACTTGTGCTTCCGGATGGATGCTGAAGTATACCAAGTCCGAAAGACCCATGTTTCCATCTGTGTCATTGGCATAGACGGTTATGGTATGTGTTCCCTCTAACAAGCCGATTATGGTGGTGTTGCCACTAATAGTTACATTGCTTTGACTGTCCAGGCTGTAGCCAATCCAAGAAGTTGATTCACTCACAGTAAAGGTTAAGGGAATATCTTCCACAGGATGCGTCTTGTTTTCGGGAGATGCGACGGAAATAGTAGGAGGCGTAGTGTCCGGCGTAAATACAGTAGTCAATGTAGTATTTGTGTTTAAGGCAATCGTCTTTATTCTGTTAGGGTCTTCGTCTTCAAGCCAATGAGACCACTCATATCCATAATGGGTTTGTGGCATTTCAAGCAGATATGAACCTTCAGGAAGCATATCAGTATATGGCATTATCTGGGGTATTCCATTGATAGTAAAAGATATTCCACTTATAGGTGAAGAATTAACAGTCAACTCATAGAGGACAGCACCCCAAGGATTCATGAGTGGATAATAGTCTGTGTTGTTTGCATCAACAACATATGGTGTATCGCCTATCCCATCACTACCCAAAATATCTTGATTTGGACCTTGATAGTCATCAACTCCAGTATAGTTATCCCAGTAGTTTCCACCAGAAGGATAACCATTGTCCCACCTATTTTTAACGTCTAAGTTTGTGCTCTTACTCGCTTGTGAGGTGTTGTTAACGAGATTGTTGTGAAAAATTACGTTATTGGGGGACTGGAAGCGAATTCCAACCCAGTTTGAGGTGATGGTGTTATTAGTAATGACATTATCGATGGACTCGTAAAGGACGATTCCACCCTCGTTGTTTGAAGCGGTGTTACCAGTAAGGGTGTTATTGTTGGAAGAGGAAAGGTCGATTCCATAGTTACCGTTTGAGAAGACGGTGTTACCAGTAAGGGTGTTATTGATGGAAGAAGTGAGGCAGATTCCGACATTGTCGTTTGAGGAGGCAGTGTTGTTGGTGAGAGCGTTATTGTTGGAATAGTCGAGGTAGATTCCAAATCCGTTTATGTACGAAACCCATAAGTTTGAAGAGGCGATGTTACCATTTAGGACGTTATTGTTGGAGCCGACGAGGTAGATTCCTACCTCGAAGTTTGTGACTTTTATGTTTTTGAGTGTTACATTGTCTCTGCCAAGTAACTGTATTCCAGTCCCGCTCCCTGTGCCCATTACCATGTAGTTCGCACCATCAATCACAATGTTATCTCTCTCGACACCGATCGAATCATAGTTGTTGTCAGTGAAAGTATAGGTGATGTTGTCTGTACTGGTTATGTTTGCAGTTGGAGGGTCAATGCTACCATCAGCTCGAATATGGATAGTCTCACTTTTCCGACTTGGTTCACCATCTATGGATCCTAATAACAAAGGCATTAACAGCAAGGAGATGATAAATAGAGTCTTTTCTCTCATTTCTCTCTATCCTCTTGACGAGATAGCTTTCAGTAGAAATAACGTTTGTGAAAGAAAATTCTATTCTCTCCATAAAAAATGGGGATTGTGCGGGTAAAACTCGGGAGATATCTCCACTGAGTGCTCATATTTATGGTGAAATTTCAATTATAGTGAGTGTTCTATCGAGTATTGAGGGGGAGCCAACTTCTCTTAGAAACTGTACGTTTATGGTATGAGACCCATCATTTAGCAAGTCTGTCAAGAATTCTATGTGTCCAGGAATTTGATAAGTGCCACTTGCAGGTGGTCCAGTTGAACACACATATTTGGTACTATTATACGCGCCATCCACAACTATCCTTATCCAAATTGATGCAGGAGGTTCCAATATACAGTAGGTTGAGAATTGAACAAAGATCTTCGAATCCTGTTGAATATCGATAATAGTTTCCATTGAAGAGTCAATTTCGGATAAGTTAAACCACTGCATCGCAAGGTAGCTGTCTACATCGACCTGTGTATCATTCCTCTTTTGAATTGCTTGGAGAATTCCAGTTGTCCCATTCACTCCCGGAATACCTTGGATTCCCTCAGCTCCTTGAGACCCTGGATCTCCCTGAGGACCTTGTAGACCTGAGGTTCCCACATCTCCTTTATCACCTTTCTCACCTTGAGGCCCTGGTGGGCCTGGTTGGATGAAAATCTGAGCGCTTAATACAGCCCCTATGATCCCTGCTAAGAGCCCAATCACCAAAGCTAAAACTAAAAGTTTCCATGAGTATCCATTCATTCGCTTCCCGAACTCCGATCTCTGATTCTCAACTTTACATCCTGGTACGCTTTTGTGAAAGCCCAAACATAAAAGACCTATGGATTCAAAATCCACATTTCTATTTCATGTGTAGAAATCTTGAAAAAATGGGGGGTTGTGCGGGTGACATATCCACTGTAGAGGGGGTTCGAATTCCATGCGTGCGCACGCATCTCGCTAGGATTTTATAATCATACCAGTATTTGGGCATAGATTTGTAATTTTCTTTACAGTTGTTCCCAGTAACAGTTTGAATTCTCTAAATGTGCTTGGCAAGCCTTCAGATGTAAATATGTTTTTGCCATTCTGCAACTCGTAATGGATATGTGGAAACCAGCTGTCTCCAGAGTTTCCTATCTTTCCCATGATGGTCCCTCTCGCAATTTCGTCGGCGACCTCTACCCTCACAGAGTCTTGCTGCATGTGATTCAGCAAACTGAACTCGCCATTGCCATGGTCTATGATGACATGGTTTCCTAGAATTTCCTTCAAACCAAGTTTCTCAAGTCGCTCAAACGCTTGTATGCGAAGTTGCTCATACTCTTCAGGTGCAAGGGGAATAAATGGTTGACGGATTTTGTCGTTATCAGGTTTATCGCGTGCAGTAGAAACAACTTTTCCGTCGCCAGGACAGAAAACGGGCTTATCCCATCCATGGTAGTCTTCGACATTCGAGCCATCCCCCTTATGGATGTTGCCATTGAGATCAGCTAGCGTAAAGTCGTAGGCGAATCTGCCACTGTTTGCGGTCAAGCCTATTTTACTTACAAATGGGTTCATTAGTGGAATTCGACGATGGTGCGCGAGAAAATCGTGACCGTCTGTGATTAGGCAGATGCCTTTAAATGGAAGATCTAGGGCTGTTTTTTGTTCATATATTGATGGTTTAATAGAGATCTGGGATTGCAGGTTATCTGTGTCTTTACTTATGAACCTCATTGTAAAATCAATACGTTCTAAAGCATATTCTAAGGGGAAGTCTGCTATTGGATTGAAAATTTCTAGTCCTTTTTTGGGTTCAAGTTTTCTCTGAGGTATCACCTCTATTGAGGGAGCCATGGCGTTGCTATCCACAAAGAGTTTGAACAAGAAGTTATTCTTCTCATCGAACCCTGTTGCTGAAATACTTTCTAGAAGGGCATCGTGTTTTGAAGTGTTGTGGCATCTGAACTCAAAGTTTACCGATTGATGAAAAACGCCTCTTTCCAGAAATACAATATCTGGATAATGATTCACCTTTATCATATAAGCACGAACTTAATACTGTAGTGCTTGATTTAGATTTTTTCCATTCTGCGCGTGCATGGAAGGAAAAAAATGGGAGTTTGCGGGAAAACTCGGGAGATGCCTTCACCAGCGACTGTTATAACTGGATTATAATCCTGAGGAGTAGACTATTTTGGTACCCTGAGGTTCGGTAAATATCTTGCCTATTTAGAATGGAATCGTAAAAAGATTTAGGGTGGCGGGGTCCCGAAAGTTTGTCCATATTTGCCTGCTATGGTGACGATGTCGAAAATATCAATCGCTCCACCGGGGGTGACTATGTCAGCTCCTGGGAACCAGTTGTCATCTGGAACCGCGATTCCTTGAGAACCATACGCACCCGCTGCCATCACAATGTCGAAGATAGTGACTTCATAGTAGCCACCTTCCTCCCATACAAAATCCACCTCCCCCAGAACCGGAGTCTCCAAGTAATAGTAAGGGTTTCTCCGAGCGGTGAAGTTGCCACCCACCCCAGGGGTGAAGCCCGTAGCATAATACATACCACA
>JAUWDF010000035.1 GCA_030608925.1 Candidatus Bathyarchaeota archaeon
AGAGCTGAAGCGGGGCAAGATATAGGGTTAAAGGTAGACGACCGAGTTAGAGAAACTGACACAGTCTACAAAGTATTGTAGTTATGCCACATGTTTCACGAAAGCAGCGGACAAAGAGGAAAAATAGCTGAGAGATTGCTTTGAGCTTTAGTTCTTAGAGTCAGCTACATCTTTGTTAACAAGATTCGGTGGAACTTTCCCTTCAAAGAACGCGATTAGGTTCTGCGCAACCATTTCGGACATTTTTGACCGAGTTTCAAAGCTCGAACTAGAGATATGGGGGGCAACAACTACATTTCCTAGAGTGAGCAAGAGATTTGTAGATGGTGTAGGTTCCTTCTCAAACACGTCTAAACCAGCTCCCGCAATCCAGCCCTCCTTTAAGGCTTTGTATAGGGCATTTTCATCAATAACTGGTCCACGGGAATTATTTATAATACATGCAGTTTTTTTCATCAATCTAAGCTTTTTCTCGTTGATGAAATGATGTGTGCTTTCAAGTAAAGGAACATTGAGTGTCACAAAGTCTGCTTGTCTAAGAAGTTCATCAGCTTCTGCATATTCGATGTTCATCTCCTTTTCCAAGTCCTGTCTCCGGTAAACATCACTGTAAAGAACTCGGATACCAAATCCTTGGGCTCTTTTTGCAATCGCTGCGCCTATTCTTCCCAAGCCTATAATGCCCAGAGTGGAGCCATAAACATCCCTACCCTGAAGCATCGAAGGATGCCAGCCTACTTTCCATTTCCCAGCTCGAATATATTCGTTAGCTTCTACAACTCGTCTCGCAACAGCCATCAGGAGGGCCCAAGCGAAATCTGCTGTAGTTTCAGTCAATACTTCTGGTGTGTTCGTAACACATATTCCCCGTTTTGAGGCTTCTTGGACATCTATGTTGTCAAATCCAACCGCATATTGAGAGACAATTTTCAAGGATGGAGCTTCCTTAAACACTTCCACATCTATCTTGTCAGACAGCAAAGTCACCAATGCGTCGACTTTCCGCGCTTTTTCCACAATCACTTCCTTTGGAGGTGGCGCGTATTCCTTCCATACTTCAGTCTCAAAGGTTGCCTTGATGGTTTTCATGCCTCTATCAGGCAATTCTCGTGTTACATAGACTCGAGGTTTTTCCATTAATTGCACCTTGATGTTTCTCAAGTTACACATCTTTGTTTATTACATTTTCTAATGTATGTGTTGATTCTTTTCAGTGTACACAACCATAGTCTTATTACAGCAACCAAAAAGCATACAGTGTTGTGTTGACGAAGTCATGTTGAGAATACATAACAAAAAGGAGCTTGTTGAAAATGCGGTATCAATGGCTGATAGAAAAGCGCGCAGAATAGCGTTAACAGCTCTGGAACAGGCGTTAAATGCAGTAGATCCCAAGAAAATGATAAAGTCAAAGATCACACTCAAACAAAACAGGCTCAGGATCCGCCAAAGAGAATTTAACTTGAAAAGATTTCGAAGAATATTCGTTATCGGTGGTGGAAAGGCCAGCGGAGAAATGGCTGAGGCTTTAGAGGAGATTCTTGGAAGAAGAATATCAGCAGGAATCGTAAACGTTCCCTATAAAATCCGAAATAGTGGAATCAGTAAGACCAGCTCTGGAACGGTGAGTAGAGAAGTATCGTCTTTTACAAGTACAAGAAAAGGCTTGATTAAGCTTCACCAAGCAGGTCATCCGATACCTGATGAAGCAGGATTAAAGGGCACTAAGGAGATCTTAGATTTAGTTAGCGATGTCAGGAAAGACGATTTGGTCATTTGTTTGATCTCTGGAGGTGGGTCAAGCTTGATGCCCCTCCCCCGTGGAGAAATAACTCTCGCAGACATAGGTCAAATTAATGATAATCTGCTGAAGTCAGGTGCGACAATAAATGAAGTTAACACTGTCCGGAAGCACATTTCAGATTGTAAGGGAGGGTGGCTGGCTAAGAAAACGTATCCCGCTACTGTTGTGAATTTAGTCTTATCTGATGTGATAGGTGACCCTTTAGAATTCATTGCTTCAGGTCCTACGGTTCCTGATTCAACTACCTTTGGAGACGCAATTGATATCTTGAAGAGATACAACTTGTGGAAAACTTTACCTCCATCTGCTAGAACCATCCTCGTTGAAGGGCAGAAGGGACTAATCCCTGAAACCCCAAAGGAAGGAGATCAAGTTTTCAGAAAAGTACACAGTTTTGTTATAGGCAATAACCGTTTAGCAGCATTAGCTGCATGCAAAGGACTACAAGAAAACGGTCTGCAATCGCTTCTTCTTACATCATATCTGGAAGGTGAAGCAAGACACGTGGGAACTATGCTAGCATCCATAGTGAAGGAAATCCGTAGTTCAGGAAACCCGTTGCCCAAGCCCTGCGGAATTGTAGCTGGGGGGGAAACAACAGTCACTGTTGTTGGAGATGGAAAAGGAGGGAGAAACCAAGAAGTTGCACTCAGTGCAGCACTGAAGATTACCGGCATGGAAAGTTCTGTAGTGGCAACTCTCGCCACTGATGGTGTCGATGGTCCAACCCAGGCAGCAGGTGCCATCGTGGATGGATATACAATTACTCGCTCTATGGAGCTAAATCTTAACCCAGAAAGCATCCTTGACAATAATGACACTTACAGTTTTTTCTCAGAAGTGAATGACCACATTGTCACAGGCTCGACAGACACAAATGTAAATGACCTGGCAATAATTGTGGTTCTTTAAAGTCTAGAAGGAGAATAGCCCGTAGTTTCTTGTCATAATCGTTAAATCAAAAATGTCAATGACGTTATCTCCATTCAAGTCTGCCTGTGGATTCCATTGGCTGTCAGAAGGTGTTGTGTCGTAAGATGCTCCTATCGAAACTGCATCGAATATATCTACGACTTCGTCGCCATTCACGTCCCCAATCACGTAATCAGCCCCGAAAATCGTTATGTTAAACCAAAAATCATCAACTCCATAAATGCTGGGCAAAATCCTCAATGTCAAAGTGACAGGCAACGTTTCACCTGCAGCAATCTTTCTTCCGTCATAGCTCCAATCTAACCGAATATAAGTTGATGCTTCTGGTGGGATCCAGCCTTCAGTCCAGAGGTAAATGAAGCATGGCGGGTTTAGATCTTCATTTCTCACAAAAATGCTAATCTTTCTTGTTGAGCCTGGGTGAAGTTCTCCCCAATCAATAGATGTAACGTTGTAGTTACCTTCAGCATCCCAATATACATCTACATAGAAGGATTCAACAGCAAATGTTCTTTTCACTGAAACCGATCGGAGTGCAATTGTTAAACCGAGGATAATCAGAAGCATGAGAGTAACAGTTTTCTCAAATTTGCTAATATTCATAAATCCGATCCATTTTATGAAATTATGAACCTAGATAAATACTTTGCATGTATTTTGTCGATTTTTAATTTTCAGAACTCAAGATCCCAGCAAAGTTTTGCTGTGAATAGTATTAAATTGATGAAAATTGTCGTCCAGTGAGGAAGCTAATGTGTTTTTAGTTGGATCAAATCTTTTTGATTTGGATTTTCTATTGAACGTGCACACCTGGGCGCGCGCGCAATTACTAAACGAACTCCTCGTTGATGGGTGTAGAAAGAGTTTTGAACATGGTATATTGCATAGCATAACTGGTGCCTTTAGTTGGAAAAAATCAGGGTTGCTCTGGCAGGTGTTGGCAACTGCGCCTCTGGGTTTGTACAAGGTCTGAGCTATTTCGGAAAATTAGACAAAAGAGAGGATGCGATTGGGCTAAAAAACTTACGTCTTGCAGGCTATCATCTAAGGAATATTCAGGTAGTTTCAGCGTTTGACATAGACTCCAGAAAAGTTGGAAAAGACCTAGCTGAAGCAATTTTCTCAGAGCCAAACAACACACCGAAATTCGTCGAGGTCAAGAAGCAGGGAGTGAAAGTTCAGAAAGGGAAAGTTTTGGATGGTATTGGAAGATGTGTCAAGCAATTAATTAATGTTGACGCTTCTCAAGAAGTTGACGTGTCAGAGACCTTGAAAGAAAATGATACTGAAATCTTGATAAACCTCCTTCCAAGTGGGGCTGTGAAAGCTTCACAATGGTATGCTGAAGAAGCCCTTCAAGCTGGCTGCGCCTTCATCAATGTGACACCAACATGCATTGCAAGCGACCCCACCTGGACTGAGCGCTTCAAAAAAGCAAAACTGCCAATTGTAGGCGATGACTTGATTGACCAAGTTGGCGCCACCATGTTGCACAAGACACTGATGAAACTACTATCTGAAGAAGGCGCTCGAATTACTGAAACATATCAACTTGATGTCGGTGGAGGAACAGAATCCCTAAACACCCTAGAAAGAAGCAGGGAAACAAAGAGGGCAATAAAAACGAAAAATGTCGAATCAACACTATCTTACAAAGCTTCAGTTGTGGCGGGCACCACAGATTATGTGGATTTCCTGCAAAACAAACGTGATAGTTATTTATGGATAAAGGGAATGTATTTCTACAGGGTTCCCTTTCAAATTGAAGTCCGCCTAGAAACTATTGATGCTCCAAATTCAGGATCAGTGCTTTTTGATGTTGTAAGAGCAACCAAGGTCGCTCTCGAAAGAGAAGAGAGTGGAGTGATCCTCGGAATATCTTCTTACGCCTTCAAGAATCCACCGAAAATTCTCCCAATTGGAGTAGCCAGACAACTGTTTGAGGAATTTCTCAATCAAAAATAAAACCCATCATCGTGACCACTCTCATTCCATGATCCAATGTATATTGATAAATGCATTAGTCTTGCTGGTGTTTTGCCCTTACTTTTGTGCGGGTTTAGATCTATCGATCCCGTTTTCCCAAGATGAAGTCTTCTACATGTTTTTTAGCTACTGGATCTGGAACTTGGATTGGAGGATGTTTAAATGCGTAGGAGGATATGCTGGTGAGAGGTCCGGAGATTCCCCTATCTTGAGCGATTTTTGCAGCTCTTAACACATCTATAACTACTCCTGCGCTGTTGGGTGAATCCTCTACTTCCAGTTTTGCTCTTACGGATACAGGTTGGTTTCCAAACTTCCGTCCTTTAAGATACAAGTAGCATATCTTTTTGTCTTTGAGAAAGGGGACATAGTCAGAAGGTCCGATACGGGTTGGTACGTCGTAGGGGATTAGACTAGTGACTGCCTTTGTTTTGCTTTCGCGTTTACTCGTAAGTCTATCTTCAACTGTCATGTTTAGGAAATCTGTGTTGCCTCCGAGGTTAAGTTGGTAGCTTTCTTCGATCATTATACCTCTATCAACACACAGCTTCGCTAAGCTGCGATGTAAGATTGTTGCTCCAAGCTGGCTTTTTATATCGTCACCAGCAATAGGTAATCCTCTTTGTCTGAATTTCTCGCTCCATCTTTCGTCGGAAGCAACAAATTCAGGAATGCAATTGACAAGAGCGCATTTTGCGTCTAGGCATGCTTGTGCGTAATGAAGAGTTGCATTATGACTTCCAACTGGGAGAAAATTTACTAGCATGTCTGCGTCAGATTCAGATAGGACCCGCGCGACATCTGGAATTTCCCGCTTTTTCTCCTGAACGAAGAAAGGTTTTTCCATGTGAGGAGCGACGCCGTCGAGTGTAGGTGCTTGAACCACGCTGACATTCATTTGTGGGACATCAGCAAACTTTGCGCAGACATTTGGCTTAGCCCAGATAGCTTCACTTAAATCTTCACCAATCTTATTCTGGTTCACATCAAAGGCAGCTACGAACTTTAGGTCCCGAATATGATATCCACCGAAATTGACATGCATTAAACCAGGCACATGCGAGTCGCCCTTCACATTCTTATAGTATTCAACTCCTTGTACTAACGCTGAAGCACAATTCCCGACTCCAGCAATAGCAACCCTGATACTCATTGATTAGAATCTCCTTCGACAACATAAAAGATGATGTATTTAAGATTAATCATTGATCGGATTCGTTTAAAATCTTGAATCCGCAGGCATGTGATGGTGTGCAGCTTTTGAGTCTGCGGAAGTGGAGGCGCGTCTAGTTGGCTAGCCTATCGAGAGTATGCCCTCGAAGATTTTCTCTTCGTTAATTTCCAGCTCTTTAGCCAACCAGAATTTGAGTAGTTTTCCATCTTTTGGCAAGTCCCCGCTAAAGGTTAATACTCGCCCATCCTTTAAAGCGTCAGCTTGGAATCCTTTCTCAGTTTCCTTGAAAAGGAAAGAAACAGTGTCAGAGCCTTTAGCCAATGTCTTGAAGTCATCCCACTGTTTGCATCGAACAATTACTGCAGGGCCTGCTAAAGTCTCACGCATTAGGGTGGTTGGTTTAGAATTTGGTTTGCTAGGGGTGGAAAGATAGCCGACTAGATTATTGATTTCTGTTTGAAGTGTAGAGAGACGTCCTTCAACACGGTCAATTTTTTCTGATATACCACCTGTCTCCCCCACAGACGATGTTATCTTGCCCAGCTCTCCAATTAATCTGTCAAGATCCTTCTCGTGATCTTTAAGAACGTTTATTATGAAATCTAGAGCTTCTAGGGCTTCGCTCTTTGAAGGAGGTTTTTTTACCATTGGGATCGTTTTTCTCCCCGCAGTGTCTTCGAAAAATAATATTGGCTTGAAGGATAGATAAACGTAGTGCACCGGAAAACAATATCCCTAGAAATACCCAACTATCCGAATTTTGAATATAAAGGTGAAGCAATATGAATCATTTGCTAAAAACCTCATCTTAATAAAATTTGACACCTCATATGGTGGTTTTGGTGATTCATTATTATTCAGTCTCTTGTGATTTGTCTGTTTATTCTCTGAGTGCGAAAGCTTTTTATATGTGTATGTTATCGTAAGTCTTACGACGGGTGAGGTTGAAGGAATGATGTTGCATATGGAAATAGAAGAAGAAAATTCTTCTCAAAGCCTTCTCCTTTCTCCCTATAGAAAATGTTTTGTCCACATGCAACTACCATTCCAACATACAATGAACCCCTCACACAAATCAAGGATCTTCTGAAATGACTTGAGAAAAAGTG
>JAUWDF010000211.1 GCA_030608925.1 Candidatus Bathyarchaeota archaeon
ATACCATTTTTGGTTTTATGCATTCCACGTATAGGTGAATGGGCTATGCGACCTCCACACACTCGATGAATCTCAGCGGTAGTGCTGGGTGGTACAGTGCTATTGATAATAGTTAGTTTCGGAGAAAAACGACTCATATAAGCGACGGTTGATTTGATGAACTCCGTTTGAGCTTGGCATCGATAGCAAATATGCATGATATCTACTTCTTTTGGGGCTTCCTCTTGACGAAGGTGTCTCATCTTTTTTCTATCGGAATCCCAACCGTATGGAATGAACTTTCTGCTTTCTTTCAGCAGTTCGAATAAAGAAAGACCGACTTCTCCTAGACCAATAACTAGAACCACTGGCTTCACTAATTCATCTCTCCACATGACCAGACTCAGTTGTTCTCAATGTTTATATTCACTCAGGACTCGGGTGAGGAAGTTTTCCAAGTCTTCATCACTCACTCTCATTCTGAACTCTTCGTACATTTCTTCTGGTAACTTCCAACTCTCATCCACAGTCTTTGCGACTCTCGCTGGTGCGCCAAACACTATCGAAAAGTCTGGAACGTCTCTTGTAACAAGGCTGGACGCTCCGACTATGCATTCTCTACCAACAACCACGCCAGGAAGAAGCGTGACGTTGACAGCGATTCCGCTACCGAACTTAATGTGGGGACCTTTTGGGATAAATTTCTCCACACGCCTTCTCCCATGAAGCATTTTCGGATCGTTAGCACCGACAAACAAGGGAGCAATGAAAACCCAGTCTTCAATAATTATTCCAGTAGTTAGGTGACATTGACTATGTATCAAGACGTTATTACCAATCCAATTTTTCCCCTCACTAGCACTTAATGATCCAAAGATGGAGTGGTCCCCAATATTCGTCTCCCTTCTCAAAACCGTGTTCGTACCGATTCTACAATGTTTCCCTATGTTGCAGTCATGTTCGATGAAAGCACCATATTGGATTATACTTTCTATTCCAATCTTTGTGTTTTTACCGATGAAAACATTTGGGAAAATAATTGCATCATTCCCGATAACTGCACCCTCTTGAATAATGCTGTTTTGTCCGATTTTCACTCGTTTGCCTAAACTAATATTATCATTTACTGTCACGTTATGCCCTCACATGTTCGTGTTGCGTAGTTACACGAAGTTATAGTTCATATATTTTTTTCTGTGGTTCCGCGCGCGCTTCATGTACTAACATCTCCTGCTCATTGAGCATCAGTCTGTCCATGTTTTTTCCCATGTTTCTGCACAAGAGTTTCAATAATGTCAATAGGATCTTCTAGACTGGCAAGGTTTTTCTTCACATCTTTTCTTTTCCCAATAATGGTCTTTGCGAATCTCAGTACTTCCTCTGGTTTGACTTTGTATAAGGGAAAACCCTTTCCTGAAACATATTCGTTTACGTAAGACCAGCCTAGTACTGGAACCACGAGGCTGGGTGTGCCTTGGAGCGCAGCTTCTCTTGCCATAGTTCCACCAACACCAACAACTAAATCAGCTTCTCCAGTTACCGCAAGCGAATCTACAAATTTCTCAGTTACAACCATCCCTTTGGTTTTCTTTTTGTGGTACCTTGATAGAAAAATCACATGGCCGAGCTTAGCTAACTTTGTGGCTATATCCCTTGTGATATCCTTTCCTTTCATGTAGGATGCCTTATACTCGCTCTGCCTTACAACAATGAGCGGGTGATCATAAATGCTACTTCTTCTCTTTGTTGATCGCACCCAAGCCACCTCATCAACCCCGTCAAACTGAACTATCTTCTTGGCACCATATTTTTTGTAGACTCTTCTGGGAATGGCTTTCGATATCACTAAGGTGTCAGCCAGCGGAACAATCAGCCAATTAGCCTTTGTATAGGTCGTGTCTCCAGTACAGATCACGTGCATACCGAGTCCAAATGCAGTTCGACAAAGTTCTACTGATCCATGAGAGATGGCAACTTGTGGTATGTTATTTTTAAAAAGTTCATAAAACTGAAGCTCTCTCTCAATACTCGCCCTCAACCTTGTAGCTAGTGAAGTCGGATCATATTTACCAACTACTTCAAATCGCTCACCTAGCACCTCCATGATATTCACAGTATCAGGGTGTTGTCTGGTTGTCAACACAACCTGATGGCCTAATTTTCTGAGTCTTTGCGTAATTGCATACCCATAGCGAACATGTTTTCTGGTGAGTACTAGTTGCTGCCATTACCCATTTCCAGTACATGCATCGTACCATATTCTCAAGCCATCTTCTCACTCCGTGCTTTATTATGCAGTTTGAATGTTATAGGCAACAGATATTTCAACATAACTATCATAGACGAGAGTTAGCGCACGTGCAGTTCCACACAACGGGGTTTCTGTAAAACTGGTATACTTACCCTGTAAGTCCTACCAGTGTTGCTATGAGAGTTGACACTGTAACCAGCATTGCAACGAACAATACGAGTTTCCGCTCAGTTAAGGGTTTGTAGTAGGCAATGAGTGTAAGTAGACTGCGCCGGTTGTCTGCGTGAAGCTTTTTCCCTTTCAGAATAAGGCGGGCAACTCGTGTAAAGAGGAAGACGTTAAGGAGTATTAGGGAGGAATTAAATATGAAAGGTAGAATGGAGATAATTAATGTCTGTTCGTTGTTGGCAATTATTGAGTATGAGGCAATAGTAATTCCAACAGCGAAAGATCCTGTGTTCCCTACAAAAATCTTGCCTTGGAAATTAAAAATTGCCAAGATGAGATACACAATTAATGGTATTACAAGTAATAAACCTTGATTGGACGTAAGAATTATCCCCACCATAACTATTAATGGGCAAAT
>JAUWDF010000085.1 GCA_030608925.1 Candidatus Bathyarchaeota archaeon
AGTCATAGAAAAGCCTTCGGGAGACCTATTGGGAAATTTGAGGGCATTCACTTCGAGTTGGCAGATGATTGGGCGGAACTGGAAGCTTTACGATCACTTATCTATAGAACTGCATGGATGATGGACAAGCGATACAAAGAAAAACGATTCACACCACTTGAAGTTGCACAGATGATTGCTGCATGTAAACTTAGAATGCCCCATTTTGCCTTTGACGTTTTCAAACACGTCATGTTATGGTTCGGTGCTTATGGCTATACAAAAGAGTGCCCTGTGGAGATGGGACTAAGGGGTATAATGTCCTATTGCATTGGTGCGGAAGGCACGACAAATATTCAACGAGTTGTCATAGCAAGAGAACTGCTAGGTAAGGAGTTCGTAGCATACAAGTAGTTCATTAGACATTAGCCCTCAAAAGTGAGCTTTCTTATTAATAGATGGCTGCAGCAGATACCTTGCACGCGCGCTTCAATGTGAATTCAGGGATAACACGTAGGTCAGTCTAATGCTTTCTTCAACTCTTTCACAATTGCTGGAACTATTTCATATAAGTCTCCAACAACCATATAGTCTGCAAACTCGAAAATTGCTGCCTCAGGATCTTTATTGATAGCAACAACAATCTTAGAATCGCGCATACCTGCTACATGTTGAATCATACCGCTAATGCCACAACCAATGTAAACCGTTGGCTTGATTTTTTTCCCGGATAAACCAACCCATCCTGAAAACCATTTTCTATCTTCTGCTAACGGTCTAGTATTGCTGACTTGGCCCTCTAAGATCTGAGCTAGTTCCTTGAGGGGTTTAAAATCCTCTTTGCTATCTATTCCCCGTCCTCCGCAGATAACTATTCGTGCTTCCTCAACTTTCACGTCTGTCACTTCCATTTTGCTGACACTAACCACGTCTAATCTGGGCTTGACAGCTTTTGCTTCAAGTTTCATAATGTTGCCTTTTCTTTCAGTTGGCTCTAGTTTTTCAAAAGTTCTGAGAGGCACAGTTGCTATATGTGGGCTTCTACTGAATGTAGCTGTAACGACAGCGTTGCCACTGTAGACTACTCTTTTAGTTATTAATTGCCCTTCTCCGTTGATTGTTAGATAACTGCAGTCCTGAATACACCCAGTTTCTAGTCTTGCGGCGATACGGGAAGCCAGCTCTTTTCCATTCTTAGTTGATCCTATCAGAAGTATCTCAGGCTTATGAGTGGCAATAAGATCTGTCAATGTGGCTAGACAGATCTCATCTGGGGACTCTTTGAGAGTAGGATGGTTAATCATGAACACTTTGTCAGCACCATATTTGACAAGTTTATCTGCCTTACCTTCTGCTTCGTCTCCAATTAGTACAGCAGTAAGCTCGATTTTCAAGGTATCAGAAAGAGACCTCCCGCAGGATATTAGTTCTAGCATCAAATTGTTATTCTCAGAATAAACCCAAACGCTCACGTATTCCTTCATCGCTTTTACCGCCCCACAACTCCTTCCTGAATAAGAGACTTCACCAGTTTCTCTGCAATTTCATTTGGAGTTTCGCCCTCTATCAAAACCCTTCTTCGTTCCACTTTGGGCGCCTTGACATCCAATATTCTAATGCCCGAACCCGCTTCTCCAACCTTTCCAGGTGAAACACCCAAATCTGTCAACCTCCAGGTCACGATTTCTTTTTTGGACGCTTTCATTATAGCCATAAGTGAAGGAATCCGAGGCTCGTTAATCTCCTTCGTTACAGTAACGATTGCAGGGGTTGATGCTTTTACAGTCTCATAACGGTCCTCAAGAATCCTCTCTACAGTCAGAACAGAGCCTTCTAAACAAATCTTGCGTCCATAAGTAATTACAGGAATATTGAGAAGTTCAGCTAGGCGAGGACCGACTTGCGCTGAAAAACCGTCAATTGAAGCTTCCCCGCACAGAATAAGATCAAACTGACCAATTTTCTTTATTGCTTCAGCTAACACAAATGAGATTGCAAGCGTGTCAGAATTTTGTAAAGCTTCATCGTTGATGAAATAACCTTTGTCGCCACCCATTGCAAGAGCTTCACGAATCGTGGTTTTGGCGTCTTCAACGCTAGCTGTGACTGTAACCACTTCACCATCTAGTGCTTCCTTGAGACGAACAGCTTCTTCCAAAGCGTTTTTATCGAAATCACTGATCTTCCTTGATACCCCAGCCGTTATTAGTCGCCCATTAGCATCAGCCTTCAGTTGACTAACATCAATGGCTTGCTTAAGGCAGACAATTATTCTAGGCAAGTTTCTTCAACCTCTGAATGAACTGACCTATTAGAATAGAATCTGAATTAAGGATTTTGGCATTATACACTATGCGCGTGGGAAGATCGATCAGAATGGAATTATTCCAGAGTTTCCCACATGGACACCACTTCTACTTGGACTAATCATATTCACAGCTGTAATTACCATTTATAGACGAAAACTGCTCTAAGCAACAAACCACTGATATGCTCATAACTAGTGCGTGCTTAATGCCAAATTATGCTATTGAACATTGTGACGCGCGCGCAAAAACTGCCAAACGATTATACGCGCGCACAGTTACCATGACTCTTTCGCAAATTCTTTTAGCTTAAAACAGTGAAATATCTGTGTTGACCAATGTCAAATGGTAAATGTCCTCGATGCGGAACTGAGGCGACTGAATTAGGTACTCCTATAATCAAAGTTGGAAAAACCAGGCAGATGCGTGTGAGTTTCAAACAATGTCCTCAATGCTCTCTAATTTTCTACGAAGGTTTAAGCAAGATCCAGACCGAATAACAGGCGTTGCGCGCGCGCATTACCATACTGCAAGCACGAGATCCTAATAGAACAACTATTGCTGACTCATAGCCAACAGTTCCTAAGAGTCTTCCGAACATCGTTCGCTTAATTCGACCTCATAATAAGTCTATAATACACTTATTACGAATAGAATTAAGCGCTTGACTACGGTCATTTTCGAGTTAGAAGTCGTCCTTCTCGATCAATTTCCATGCTCCGAATTCTTGTTGTGGAAATTGGGCTATAATTTTCCGCTAACACCATGTTGACAACAACAATATCAAGGGACACAAGATTCTTTTTCCTACGTTCAAAGTTTATCTCATGTGCCCTTTTTTCAGTTTCTTTGCTAACGATAATTGCATCTATGTTCACATTGTTCAATAAAGGTCCATAGGGATCATGCAAAGGTATAATTTCTGCTCGTGATAGCCAACCCTGTTTCCTTAGAAAGCTTTTAAGTTCCTCTAACCTAACCGCAAAAGGTGCTATTTTGTGGTTTTTTCTCACTTTGGTTGCGAAGAGGTCTGTAGATAATCCAATAAGGACTTTCTCACTTGCTTGAAAAGCCTTACAAAGCAAAGCTCGATGTCCCCTATGAAATTCGTCAAAGGTTCCACCAACAGCAACGAGTTTGAATTCGCGCGCTCCCTCAATCACTGCGCAATTCAAGGACACACTTCCACAATCAAACATCATAAGGATATGGTGATAATCGACATGTAGCTGAAGAATTGGCTAAGTGAATAAATTTTCAATGGCATCCAAGACCTTTTTAGCGATGAAGTGTTTAGAGTTCAAGGGCACATGAGTTATCGTCTTCTTCTTATCTATTATAAAAACTTCGTTGGTGTCTGTTCCAAAACCAGCTCCTTTTCTTGAAATGTCATTGCCCACAACTAGGTCAGCGTTTGCTTGTTTCAAGCGTTTGTAGGCGCTATCCACTAATTCTTCGTCGGAAACATCAAATTCTGCTCGAAACACCACCAGAAGAGCTCCTGGAAGAATTTTCTTAACTTCATCAACGATTTTTGGAGTAGATTTTAGTTTGAGTGTGAGTGATGGGAATTTCCTGGTTGAAATCTTTCCAGTGTAAGGTTTTTCCATTTTCCAGTCTGTTACAGCTGCAACTGCAACCACAACATCGTAATTTCCTGTTTTTAATTCTTCTTTCATTATTTGAAGCATATCGTCTGCTGTTTCTGCCCTTAACACTTTTTTCGCATAATCCGGGACAATGCCTTCTAGACCACAAACAAAGGTCACTTCTGCTCCTCGGTTCTGGGCTTCTTCAGCGATTGCGGTACCCATCTTTCCAGAGCTTCTATTTGTGATCACACGAAAGTTGTCTATGTATTCAATTGTGCGTCCAGAAGTCACAAGAAAACGTTTGCCAAGCAAGTTTTTCTCCACTAGAAGTTTGTCAACTACTGCGGCGATTATCTCCTCAGTTTCAGCGATTTTCGCTTTTTCTTCTTCCATTCTAGGTTTCACAAATTCTATTTTATGCGCTTGTAGTTTCTCAGTATTCTTCTTAATCATGAAATGGTTGTACATCGACGAATGCATAGCGGGAACAATGATTATTGGAACTTGAGCTCCAATAGCTGTTGACGCAACAGTAGTTACTGTGGTGTCATCTATTCCTGATGCAATCTTGCTTATGGTATTAGCTGTTGCAGGTGCAATGAGAACCATGTCTGCTTTCTCTGAGTGTTCACCCACCAATCCAACATGCTCAATTTTTCCAGTCAGCTCTGTAACTACTGGATTGCCAGTTGCCCATTCCATTACAAAAGGATTAATTATTTTCTGAGCGCTTTGAGTCATAATTGCATAGACATCTGCTCCTCGACGCATCAGCTCTCGGGCAATTTCAGGACTTCGAACAGCTGCAACGCTGCCAGTGATGCATAGAACTAGCCGTTTTCCGAGAAGTTCCCTACTTTTGGTTCCAATAATTTTCTTTGAAGGGTGTTGTCGCATTTTCAAGCCTTTTAACCTCTTAGCTCCTTCACCACAAGCTCTAAATCCCTTAGGAGTTGTTCTAAATGAGCCCTTTGAACATGTGGCATAACT
>JAUWDF010000180.1 GCA_030608925.1 Candidatus Bathyarchaeota archaeon
GTTTGCATTGTCAACTACTGGCAAGCCACCAACATGGTGTTGCTTCATAAGTCGAATAGCAGCACCTATAGTGGCGTTAGTTTTAATTGATGGGGGGTTTGGTTCAATTATTGACTTAATTGGTTCATTTATAGCTTTGAAGAAGGAACCTTTGAATTTTTGCTGGATTATTCTGAACTTTTCGCCACCTCCTAGATAATTAACTATGTCAGTGCTTGTCACTATACCTTGTAGCTCTTTGGTTCCTGGAACCACGATGGGTATACGACGGAATCCTTTCTTTGCCATGATATGAACAACGTCGTAAACAGAAGTCATGAGTGATGCTGTTATTACTGAACTTTTAGCTATCGTCATGATTTTCCCTTCTGGAAGCTTCGAGGAGGGAACCTTCTGACTTGCTGGCTCATGTGCACGCGGAGTCAATTCTGAGTCAAACCTCAAACAGGTATTTTGGATACTACATCAGTGGTGCCTATAAACTCATGCGCGCGCATCTCTCCTTTACATCTTAGTTTATATTCGATAATATTGAGATAAACAACGAATCAAGCTCTCATGGTTGGTAAAAAGATGATATCATCCTTTATGATTCGTAAATATCAACCTGGCGACAACGAACAGTGTCGCAGTTTATGGAAGGAGCTAACTGAGTGGCATCGTGAGATCTATCAAGACTCAACTATTGGGGGAGAGCATCCAGAAGACTACTTTGATAAACATTTGGCAAAGGTTGGACCTGACCGACTTTGGGTTGCTGTTCACGATTCACAAGTGGTGGGGTTCGTTGGACTAATTGTCAAAGGCGAAGAAGCTGAAATTGAACCACTTATAGTGAGCAAAGCCTACCGCCACAAGAGTATAGGGAAACAATTAACAAGAACGGTTACTTCCGAAGCGCGCAATTTGAACATACGGTTCCTCAACATTAAACCTGTAGCGCGAAATATCCAAGCAATAAAATTCCTATATAAACAAGGCTTCAAGAACCTCGGACACATACAACTGTTCTTAGACTTCTCTGAACATGCATGGAAGCCAGGCCCTCAACTCTTTGAGTGCAAATTTAACTTTTAACGAAAGCGCGCGCATTACATACATGTACAGTGACAGCGGTATGTTGACTCTATGTTTTCTTCCAAGCTTTGTCTTTCTTTGACCTCTTGAGTGTGAAACTATGCTTTCCTTCTAGCGTGTGTTCTCTGAAATCTGTTCCGCATTCACATGTGTATGCTTCTACATCGAATTTTCCGAATTTCCACTTTTTCTTGTGTTCACGATACTCTTTCATACAATCAGGACATTTTCCCATAGAAATCCCTCAATCACTTCTCTGCTTAGTTGTTTAAAACTCTTTCAGAAATTAGATAGTTTCGGAATGACTGAAGGTTTTCATTAAATCCCAAGTATACATGCACGCAAGATGAATAAAGATATTCGCGTAGCGTGCGCAAGAGGGTTTTACTCTTGTTTGACTGCTGCTTTGACTGCCTCCATCATTTTCGGATCTTTTAGTTGTTCATCCGTATAGCTATGCACGGTTTTAGCATGTTTTGTAAGTTCAGCTTGCAACTCTTCCATGGTTTCACTGCGAGCCACATAAGGACAAGCTGATTTCGCATCTAAATCTCGACAGGCTAATTTAAATCCCATAACCAGTTCACCTCCCAAATATTATATCGCTTCGATAGTTAGCAGATACACAGGATATAGTTTTCCCGAACATCTTAGGGAAACGCGGTCGTGTAACTAGCTAAAAACTACGCGCGAGTGTAATATAATCCTAGATGAGAAGAAGCCGCTCCAGGTCAAAATTAATAAATTCGCCAAGATATGTGGAGTCGGTGATCTTATGGTTGAAAGCGGTAAATTGAAGATAACGGTTTTGAAGAAGACAGACACAAAGCAGATTTTCGGTGATAACCCTCCGATTAGCCAGTCAATAGAAGCATGCACTGTGTTCAAGGAGGGCCAAGTGTTCATTGTTGGCGAAGACGGTGACATGCCTGAAGGGTTCTGCCATTGGGCTTGGAACGACTTATACAAGAAGGTAATTACACTGATGTATGGTGGTAACTTTCCTTGGATGGAGGAGGAAGGAACATCGGTATCCTGTTGTACTGACGGTCTGAGACCGGTAATCTTCGAACTCAGAAGAATGGAATGAAACCATTGAGTAATATAGGCTACGTCATCTGCTATGCGCGCGCGTGAGCGCATGTGGTATTCAATGATATTAGTACTACCATTCAGGCAAAGGCGAAACATATAATACAGCGACAAATCACTTAGGTGGCACTGGATGTACGTCTAATCATGAATAGCAATGATGTTAACGGAACCTGTAATACACTGAATAAATCCAGCGAAGATATCGCCTTCGTCTTAGGATCTCTAGCAAACAGCAAAAGACTACAAGTACTTGCATCTCTATTCAAAGGACCACAAACTTTCAATGTGCTTCAGAGAGTAACAGGACTTGGCAAGACAGCGTTATCACACCATCTAAAGATGCTCTTGAAAGCAGGCATCCTGAAACATATAGGAAAAGGTCACTATAAATTAAGCATCGATGGCGTAGAATTCGTAAAGACAGTGAATAAAACTTATACTAGCTCCATAAGGCGACGAGAACTTGAAGCATCCAAACAAGCAGACTACATCCAGAAGGCGCATGCCAAACAGAAGGAACCAAAAATGAAAGAGTTCGAAGCAAAAATAATGAAGCTTGAACCGATGCGCGTAGCAAGTGTTCAAGCGATTAGCACGACACCTGAGAATGATGCATGGGAGAAGATGCGCGCGTGGGCTGAGCCAAAAGGTCTCCTTGAAGACCTTGAGAAACACCCTGTATTCGGCTTCAACAACCCAAACCCATCACCAGACAAAAAAGAGTATGGCTACGAGTTCTGGATCAGCGTAGAACCAGATGTGGAGACTGGAGGAGACATCAAGATCAGAGAATTTGAAGGAGGACTCTATGCTGTCACGACCTGCAAGTTGGCGGAAGAATTAGAGTCAGAATTCTTCCAGAAGAACGGGTATCTTGAATCCTGGAAAAAGCTTGTAGACTGGGTTAAATCAAGTAAATATGCATATGGAAAACATCAATGTCTAGAGAAAGCTCACGATCCAAAGGCGTCAGCGGAAGAATTAGTTCTA
>JAUWDF010000098.1 GCA_030608925.1 Candidatus Bathyarchaeota archaeon
CATTGACCACATTGACAATGAAAGAACGTGCTCTAACTGTCGCTGGTTCGCGCGCGATGTGGCAGTCATCTCCATTTTGGTCTTCTGGACCTACGCAAGCAAGGGTGTCATATCTGATTTTCTGAGAGACAGAATCCTTCACAGTAACTTGGACACCCCATCTGGATTCAAAAACTCTGCAGACAGGAGACGAAGAAACTAGACACGTTAGAAACGAGATAAGAGATTGGAACGAAAGAGCTTTTGGAAATAGAGAACGTGTGCGTGATGTTATTTGAGGACGACAGTAAGAATAAAATGCTGGTTAATTTAAATGAGGGTTGCACAAGAACACAATGAAATAATCGTATGAGTGAGAAACATGCTGTTCGTGAGACGTGGTTACCTTATACTACTTGCTGGAATTCTGATAGGTTTCCTAGCGTTTTCAGTAGTTTCAATCCTTTATTCGAGGGTGGGATTTCGCTACGGGGAGGATGGTGTTCCGACCGAGATCACGTTTGACTTTCTTTACACAAGCGAGAAACAGGGATGGATTGAAGAGGTAACCCCTAAATTTACCGAGTGGTTTGAGAGAAGGTTTGGAATAGCGGTTGATGTCCGACTCATAGTGACCGGAACTCATGACAGTTTGAATCGCATTTTGGATGGAAGTGAACGACCTACAGTTTGGAGCCCTGCCTCAAGCATCTGGATACCCTACATGAATACTAAATGGAGGAATATTACTGGTAATGATTATGACATCGCTTTGGACTGGGTCCCTCTTGCGCTTTCCCCAGTTGTGCTTGCCTCTTGGGGGTCCATTAGTGAACAGTACAATGTGTCGGGTTTCATGGATCTGTACCAATTGATCAATGATGGTGTTGATTTCAGATTTGGTCATCCTGATCCTCTGCTGAGTAATGGTGGAACCATGACGGTTGTTTTGGAATTCGCTGAAGCTGCTGGCAAAAGACCCGAAGATCTTGTGGTTGAGGATTTGAAGAATGAAACTGTTATTGAAATCGTTAAAACCATCGAGTCTAAATCCATTTACTATGGGAAGAGTACAGGTTTTTTTGGTGCTTGGGCTGCTGATAACGGTCCGAGTGCAATCCAGTTTTTTGGAATATACGAAAATGTTGTGTTAGACAACTCATTTAGAGCTCTACAGATTTGGGACGATCCTCTTGTAGCGTTATATCCTGAGAAGGGAACATTAATGGCTGATCATCCCTTTGTGATTCTAAATGGAACTTGGGTGAATTCATGGCAGAAGTTTGCTGCTGGACAGTATCAGTTCTTTCTTCTTCAGCTGGAAAATCAGGAATTGGCTGGGGAACATGGTTTCAGACCTGCAATTTCAAGTGTGCCCTTAAATGAAGAGCTGTTTAACCCAATTAATGGCGTTCAATATGAAATTGATGTCCCTATCCTGAAACCCTTAGAAGGAGAAGTGATGGAGGCGATCTTTACCGCTTGGGTGAAAGTTCGAAACACAGGACTTTGACGGTGATTGAATGGATTTCGGATCCAAGCGGACATTCAAACTTTCCAGCATCATTGTCTGGGTTACACTTGCTTCTCTTGTTTTACTTGTATTACTTCCCACCTTTTACCTGATCTCCTATGTATTCTTGAGGTGGGGTGAAGTAAACTCTGAAGTGTTTGAGAACCCAATCATCGGGAATGAAAACTGGAATCAAATTTTAAAGACATTGTTCTTTTCCTTCAGGTTGTCACTCTCAACAGTATTATTTGACTTAATTTTCGGGATTCCCTTGGCTTATGTTCTGGCGAGGAAGAAGTTTCCTGGAAAAAGCTTGCTGGAAGACATCATTACGTTGCCTTTAGTCATTCCCACATCTGGATTTGGCTTTGCCACATTAATCACGTGGACGACGGTGTCTGGAATTGGTGGTTTCCTAGGATTAAATTCAGGCATAATAGCAATAGATACCGTGATACCCTTCGTAAACGTCACTTTTCTACTGTTTATTGTCCATGTGGCACTAACATTTCCCTATGTTGTTCGAACAATCGAGACTAAGATTCAATCTATAGATTTAACATTCGAGACAGCTTCAAGAACATTGGGAGCCAGTTCGTTAACCACCTTCAGAAAGATACTCTTTCCTTTGACCATTCCAGGGGTCTTCTCAGGAACTGTGCTGGCATTTGCCCGTTCTCTGGGAGAGACGGGCGCTACTCTGATTGTTTCCGGTGTAACTCCAACTGCTTCGATTGCAATTGTCAGGTGGACTGCAGAGTATAAACTTGCCACAGCTGCTTTCATGGGAAGTTTACTGGTGGTAATTGCTTCTGCCTTAATTCTTCCAGTGGAGATTTATTTAGGTCGCAAGGGGCAGGCTTCTAGATTTGCGTTCCATTTTCCCTCGTTTCTAGATCGCAAATTCTTGAAGTTTGAACGATTTGTTTCTAGAAAGATGGCACGAGTAAAAGATTTCCTCCCAATAATCATTGTTTTCGTAATAGTGATTGTTCCGATAATCGTGGTTCTGAATTCGGTGATACTCTATTGGTCAGCAGATCCTTACACTGGCAGGGTTCAAGGAGGAGTCATGTATCAACTCTTTGGACCAGCCAATTATTTCAATCATTTGCTTCAGGCAACTCTAACTTCAATTATTGTAGCTTTAATTGCAACATACGTCTCATTATGTATATCGATGCCTTTAGCCTTCATAATTGAAAGAAGATGGTATGGGAACATCATCAGATCTATTCTGAAGGTTCCTATGATCATACCTACATCATCTCTAGGCTTATCCGTTCTCCTGCTGTGGGGTTCCAATGGTTTAAACTTGGTCAACTCAGGTATATGGTTGATTATTCTAACCCACATCGTATTCTCCGTTCCAGTCATTGTGGAATCCATTATTCCAGCGTATGAAGGTTCAGAGATTCAGATGTATGAAGACTCTGCAAGAACATTGGGAGCAACAGCATATGATGCCATCGAGAAAATTTCTCTACCACTAGTCAAAGGTGGTCTATTCACAGGATTCATTCTTTCTTTTACTCGATCATTAGGAGAAACTGGTGCAACTTTCATTGTTATGGGAAGGGATGTGACAGTTCCCACATTAGTTGTCAATATGGTTGAAGCTTTAGCCAGTCCTGCAGCATATTTCACTACAACTTTTCTGATTATACTATCTCTTGTTTTACTCGCAATAATCAGGATTGTCACACGAAAGGGATGAATCTATGTCGTTAATTAGACTCGTAAAGGTGACGAAAAAATTCGGGGAAATAACTGCTCTAGATCGCGTTGACCTTTCGATTCAGGATGGTGAATATATTTGTGTACTTGGACAGACAGGAGCTGGAAAAACAACTCTTCTCCGAACAATAGCAGGTCTAACTGAGTCTCATGAAGGTGAAATATTCATTGAGGGAAAACTTGTCAATGAATTTCCGCCGGAAAAGCGTAATACGGTATATATGTTTCAGCATTTTGCGCTTTTTCCTCATATGAATGTCTATGAGAATGTTGCTTTTGGTCCATCTATTAGAAATTGGCCCAGTAGTAGAGTCAAGGTAGTATCCTCTGAGATTCTTGATATGGTTCGCCTGTCGGAAAGGAAGGATGCTTTTCCAAACGAATTAAGTGGAGGTATGCAGCAAAGGGTGGCTCTTGCGCGTGGGATAGCATCAGGCGCAAGGATTCTCTTACTTGACGAGCCTTTAGGAGCTTTGGATGCTAGGTTACGAGTTGACCTTCGACGACAACTGCGAAGATTGGTTAAGGAACAGAAACTCACAGCAATTCATGTGACACATGATCAAGAGGAAGCTTTGATGACTGCAGATAGAATTGTGATTCTGAGGAAGGGTAGGATTGAACAGATTGGCACTCCAAGTGAGATTTACTCAAAACCAGAATCTATTTTTGTTACAAGCTTTGTTGGTGGAGCCAATTTTCTTGAAGGTCCCATGATCAGAGTGGATGATTCAAGTTCAACTATTGAGACTAGAGAGGGTTGCCAAATTGAAGTTGCTCAAAAAGGTGGGAAGATAGGGGAGAAATTTGTCGTGGCCATAAGGCTTGAAGATGTTTTTATCAATTCCCCGATCACCTCAGGATGGAATTCTTTTTCGGGGAAGGTGGAATCAGCGACGTTTATCGGGGGTTTCATGAGGTACAAAATAAACTTAGGAAACAACCTAGCAATATTTTCCGAGGTTCTCACCTCAACTTCTCAAAATATAATTAAGGAAGGAGAAACAGTAACAACTTCTTTTCATCCTAAACGATGTCATCTGTTTCCGTATCCGAAAGCAGGGCTTTTGAAAGAAATTGAGGCGATATAATGCCAGAAATTAAACTTGTGAATGTCACCAAAAAGTATGGCAGAATAGTGGCAAATGATAACATCAATCTCACCATAAGAGATGGTGAATACGTAT
>JAUWDF010000061.1 GCA_030608925.1 Candidatus Bathyarchaeota archaeon
AGGAAGTTTTTAAGACAAGTCCTGTGACACATTTAGGACAGTTTGAAGCATGTAGGTTTTACAGTGATGGTCAGGAGTTTATCATTGGTGAGAACTTAAGGATGCCAGAGGGGTTTTGCACTAGTGCTTGGCACGCGATATATTGTAGTGTTCGAACATTAGCCTTTGGAGGGAATATGCCATGGTACGAGGAGAAGGGTGTAGCTATAAACTGCTGTATCGATGGACTGCGCCCAGTGGTATTCAAACTTGAACGCATCTAAATCTTGGCACGAAATACAAATCCCCGCAACAGAGAAAATTTCGTTGGGGCTTCTTTAAGAAGGTTCGAAATCGTTAAGAATAAGTATCGTAAATCTAACTGGAGATTCCACATGATCAACAATGGAAGATACCTGTTCACCTCTGAGTCTGTAGCAGAGGGGCATCCAGACAAAGTTGCAGACCAAATTTCAGACGCTGTACTAGACGCTATCATAAGTGAAGATCCTAATGCAAGAGTTGACTGTGAAACGCTTGTAATGCAAGGGAATGTAGTTGTCACTGGTCAAATCACAACCAAGGTCTACGTAGACATACCCCGCATAGTCAGAGACACATTAAAGGAAATAGGATTTGATAATGCCCGAGATGGAATGGACTGGGAGACCTGTGGTGTTCTGGTTTCGATAACTGAGCAATCCCCAGATATTGCAATGGGCGTCAATGAGACTGAAACTCACGAGCAGGGAGCTGGTGACCAGGGAATGATGTTCGGATACGCAACAAATGAGACAAAAGAATTGATGCCTCTGCCAATAATGCTTGCACACAAGCTTGTAATTAGACTATCCGAGTGCAGAAAGAACAAGATGCTCCCATACTTAAGACCCGACGGTAAGTCACAGGTCACTGTTGAGTACCGTGATGGAAAACCAATGAGAGTGGATACCGTTGTGGTGGCTGCTCAACACATTGAGAATGTTGACCGAGAAAAGATGAGGAAGGACATAATAGACCACATTATTAAACAGGTCATTCCTTCCAACATGCTTGACAAAGAATCGAAATACTTCATTAATGAGACTGGAAGATTCGTGACTGGAGGGACTCTGGCAGATTCGGGTTTAACGGGAAGAAAAATAATTGTAGACACTTATGGAGGAGTAGGAAGTCACGGTGGCGGATGTTTCTCTGGAAAGGACCCCTCAAAAGTCGATAGATCTGGCTGTTACATGGCTAGGTATGTAGCAAAGAATGTTGTTGCTGCAGGTCTAGCAGACCAATGCGAGATCCAAATATCATATGCAATCGGCGTAGCCCACCCAGTTTCCATAATGGTAAACACTTTTGGCACTGGAAAAATACCTGACGAGAAAATCCTTGAATTAGTGAAAAAGCATTTTGACATGAGACCCAAAGCGATCATTAATCATTTGGATTTGCTGAGACCAATTTACCGAAAAGCAGCTGTGTTTGGCCACTTTGGACGAGATGATCCAGACTTCACATGGGAAAGAACTGACAAAGCAGAAACTCTCAAAGAAGACGCTGGAATCTAATCCCAGGGCAAAAATACTACACCTTCAATACATGCGCTCTATAACAGAAAGGAAAAGTGCATGTGAATCGCGTTTGGAAAAAAACTTATTAGGTAATGTACCTCATGCGTGTTCAAAGCATGGGTGTTTCTGAATGGTAAACATTTCTGGAAGAACAGATGCATTGGGCACTGAAAACGCTTTTACTGTGCTAGCTGAAGTGAGTAGAAGAATAAGACAAGGAGCGGACATAAAGAATTTCTGTATTGGCCAACCGGATTTCGACACGCCAGAAAATATTAAACAAGCAGCAATCAAAGCAATGAAAGAAGGCAAAACTGGCTATACGCCTTCTTCAGGCATCTTTGAATTGAAGGACGCAATAGCAGTCTATTTCAGTAAAACAAGAGGAGTTGAAGTTAAACCTGAACACGTTGCTGTCGCCTGCGGCGGAAAACCCTTCATATACTGGAGCATCCTGTGTACAACCGACTATGGTGTAGGCGACGAAATCATCTATCCAAATCCTGGATTTCCAATTTACCAAAGCCAAATAGTTGCTCATGGAGCCAAACCAGTCCCGCTTCCTCTAATTGAAGCAAAAGAATTTGCGTTTGATATGGAAGATCTCAAAAAAAGAATAACTTCAAAGACAAAAATGCTAATTATCAACTCTCCGCAAAACCCAACAGGCGGAGTACTGAAGAAGGAAGAACTGAAGGCAATAGCAGACCTCGCAATCGATCATGATTTCTGGGTCTACTCTGATGAAGTATACTCAACATTAGCATACGATGCCCCCTTCCAATCAATAACTTCCATAGATGGCATGCTTGATAGGACTATCATGGTTGACTGCGTCTCAAAATCATACGCAATGACAGGATGGCGACTAGGTTATGCAGCCAACAAAACCTTGGCACCCCATTTCGCCCGATGGATGACGAATACAGATAGCTGTGCCAACCAACCAACTCAATGGGCTGTAGTAGAAGCCTTAAACGGTCCCCAAGATGAATCGGAAAAAATGTCCAGAAGCTTCAAAGGAAGAAGAGATCTGATCGTAGGACTACTAAACAGCATCAGAGGAATTAGATGTCTAAGCCCCGGTGGAGCATTCTATGTCTGGCCAAACGTAACACAAGCTTGCAGAAAAGTCGGAGCAGATTCATCTGAAGAATTTAGAAAAATGTTGCTGGACAAGGGAGTTGCCTGTTTAGCTGACATACATTTCGGAGAAAAGAACCCAGGTCAAACCGAAGAATACATAAGATTCAGTTACGCAGCCGCAAAGGATGAAATCGTTGAGGGAATGAGACGAGTAAAAGAGTTTGTAGAAGAATAAAAGACACCTACTAACACTAAAGCAGATTAACATGCTGACATAAAACGTCCTGTAAGAAAAGGAAACAAGTGGGTTTCAGGCGTTTCAGAGATCAGAAACAGCAAAGAAATCGCAGATGTACACGAGCTTATTACATACTTTCCTTGAACATCTTTGCTAGACGCTGAATTCCTTCAACTATCTGTTGTTCTGTTGAATACGAAAAGTTTAATCTTGCAGTGTTTTGTCCTTTGCCATTGCAGTGAAAGGCTGATCCAACAACATAGGCAACATTATTTTCAATAGCTTTGGGGAACAAATCATTCGCGCTCAAATTTTCCGGTAACTCGAGCCAGAGAAAAAGTCCTCCATCAGGTTGTGACCATTTCACTCCTTCAGGCATGTGCTGTTTCAATGTTTTCAACATGACTTTAAGTTTCCCACTGTAAAGTTTCCGTATTTTCTTGATTTGCTTAGGTAACAATCCTCTCTTCAGATATTCCGCAACCATAAGCTGTGTATAAGATGGAGAACATAGGTCCATGCTCTGTTTAGCAACCACCATTCGATCCATCCACTCAGCTGGAGCCATTACCCAAGCAATTCTTAGGCCTGGGCAAAGAAGCTTAGAGAAAGTACCTAGAACTATGACTTGGTTTTGTGTGTCAAGGCTGTATATGGCTGGAACGTCTTCTCCCTTGTACCGTAATTCCCGATATGGGCTATCCTCAATAATTGGGATGTCATATTGATATGCGATTTGAAGGAGCTTCTTACGTCTTTGTAGAGTCATTGTAATTCCGGAAGGGTTCTGGAAATCGGGTACTACGTAGATAAACTTTGGTTTACGGTTTCTGCTAGCCACATTATCAAGAACTTTCTCAAGTTGGTCCATTCTCATTCCTTGTGCATCTTGAGGTACACCTATCATCTTGGCTCTATAAGCGTTGAAAGCCTGTAAACCACCAATGTAGCTAGGTAATTCCATTACCACGATGTCATCAGGGTCTAGGAACACTTTGGAAATGATGTCTAATCCTTGTTGTGATCCCGCGGTGATTAAGATATTCTCTAATTTGATTGAATCCTTTTCGTAACCCATCCATTTAGCAAGCGCTTCACGTAAAGGTGGTTCTCCTTCGGTAGGCCCATATTGGAGTGCTGTATCTCCTTGCTCTCGCAGAATCTCACATGAAACCTCTTCCAAGTCCTTCACAGGAAAAGTCCTAGGATCAGGCAGTCCACCCGCAAAAGAAATGATGCCTGGTCGTCTAGTTACTTTTAGTAACTCTCTGATCTCGGAGCGTTTCATGTTAAGAGCAGCTTTGGAGTAAAACTCTGTCAAATCCTTAACCAATCTAGTCTTCCTCCCAAGTATCCGATGAATAGTTACTTGCCATGAATGAAGCTGGAAGATATAAGATTTCTGTGTAAAACTAACTAACTGCGAACTTGGTTTAATAGCCCCTCAACTGAGTGTGCACTGAACCAAAGTTTTTTTCCAAAACTTGTCCATTGTGCTCGCGCGCAGCATCAACTCACATAGCAAAACCCATTTTGTCAGGTCCCAGGACACGTTGTGCGATTTGAGAAACTGGGCCTTTCCCTAGTTCGATGGCGCGTTTTTTCCTTTTTTATATAGTAGGACTGCAAGTGGTGTTGTCAACATGAATAGAGATAGCATCACTTTGGTTGAGAATTCTGGAATTACAGGATATTTGTAAGTGTACCCCATTTCTTCAGTGGTGATACCATTGCCAACAGCATCTTCAGCCTTAAGGATATAAGTTACGTTTGTGCCAAGTGGAAATGCAGGTATGGTGGCATTCCATTTATCTCCGTTCGAATTCACCATGTCAACTTTGCTCCATGTTCCATTACCGTTAGTGTAATTCAGGGTCACTTGCATCACATTGCTAACATAGTCAGTGACTGTGGCGGTGACTGTGACTTCATCTTCGGGCATTACGTTGCTAGCGGGTGGTTCTTGAGATATGTCCGTTATATTCGGGGGAGTGGTGTCAACTGCAAAGTGAACCATTTCTGATGCACTCATTATACCGCAAGTGTCGTTACCGTAGACAATGACGGTGTGCTCTCCATCAAGAAAACCGGAGAGAGTAATGTTTCCAGCAATAGTAACGGTCCCTTGATCATCTACACAATAGCCAATCCATGATGTTTCTCGATTGACAGTAAAGGTCAAAGGAACAGAATTCATGGAATATGTCGTATTAACAGGAGACAGGAGAGTAATAGTCAACGGAGTCCAACATCCATAAGTATGCATATTCGCTATGGCCGCATAGATTGTGATAGCAATGATTGGTAAAACTAGGTGACTTGTCTTTATTCTCATCTCAAAGCCTCAAACTACTCGTGTGACGCCTGCTTTTTAAAGGATATTCTTAGAAAAAAAAATGTCAAATGTAAGAGTCATATCCATATGTTGTTTTATGCGAGGTTCCTCGCTGTCAGAGGGTTGTGAATAAACTACTGTTGAGAAGCAGAAGAATGCCTTGGATGATGCATGCTAGACCAATAGTAGTAGCGACTGGCTTAAACGACAAAATAATTGCAATCAACTTTAACACGTCTTCTAAGAACTTGAAAAACAAGTAAGTTAAGAGCGCTGGGACGAAGAATATTCCTAAGTAGACCCATGTGGACGAAACTCCGAACACAGCTTCTGGCAAAGGAAA
>JAUWDF010000217.1 GCA_030608925.1 Candidatus Bathyarchaeota archaeon
TCGTCTCCAGTCTCCGGCGAATGCATCTAATAGCTGCTCCAATGTTTCGAGATGCCTTAAGCGCCCTAAAGAATCGAGATGCGAAACTTGGAAGAGCTGTTTTTACTCTGGATGATGATGTCGATCATTTCTCCTTTTTTCTTCTTCGTCTTCTCAGAAGCGCAGCTTTGGATCCATCTCTAGCTAATGAACTTGAACTAGAGCCGATAGACTGCCTGGACTATCAGACTCTTGTACATCGAATTGAACATGTTGCTGACCAAGCCACAAGCATCGCGGGACAAGTAGTAATGTTGAACGGTAGACACCAGAAAATATCCTCTGCCTTACTGGAGATGATACTGGAAGTTGGGAATATAGCACTAACTTCCTACAATAAAGCTGTGGATGCCTTCTTAGCAAAGAGGGCACCGTTGTCTGATAAAATAATCGAAGAGCAGAAAAAGGTTGAGAGACTTGACGTTGAGATAGCATCTAAATCTTTTGAAACTGAAAAGAACGCAATAATCATCTGTGCAACCTGTTCCATCCGTGATAGCATAAAGAGAATCGCTGAATACGCTGCTGACATCGCTGAAATCACTATAAATCGTTCCTACAAGGATAGTGATTAATCAAAAATAAACGTGTAAGAAAAGGAAACTAGTGCAAAGCTTGACAAGCGCCTTCAGCTACATTGATCAGAACTATTGAACCGCGTTTATCATAGAGCCAAAAACGATAGAAAGAAAGGTTCAAAGAATCACATAAGATGGTAGCGAATCCTACTCCAAAACTACAACTATAGCCCTAACTCTTTCAATAGACGATTTAGCAAGTAATGAAAGATTAATAATAGTAATAACCAAAAAGAAACCACAAAAGCCTGTAAATAATCGATATGGAGGGCCGGTCGTCTAGTTTGGTAGGATATTGGCTTTACGAGCCAAAGGTCGCTGGTTCAAGTCCGGCCCGGCCCACCACACACTGTTGTAATATTTCGCTCTCGAGGCCCTATCCAGTCATTTTGTACTCTGAATATCGTGCTCACAGTAAATGTGCATAGTTGAATAATGTGAAACACTATAAACCATATCAAATGCATTAGATCAGATGTTACTGGTTTGGGGGAGTGATTGAAGTTACACCTTTAATGCAGATCCCCATTTCCTTAGAATTGATGCCGATTATTATGATGGGCGTTGGAGTTTTCCTATTACTCTTCTTTGTGGCTGATTTGCTTAGATACGCTAACGCTCGCCTGAAAGGTAAGGCTTTCGACAAAGTGTGGGACGATAAAACACAGGATTTTGTGTCAAATACACTTTCCAGACGTGCCAGGCTTTATCTCACCTTGATTCTAATGGGATCAGGCCTGTTTTTTCTTGGTTACTCAATCTACACTGGTTTCTTGGAGAGCTTAATATGGGAACTATTCTCACCAGCTAATTTTCCTTTTATCATGCTGGCTGCTTTAACTTTGCTAATTTTAGTTTTCGTTTTTTCGAAAATGAAAGATTGAGCCTTCAGACCCATAAATGAAGAAGATGCCAACCTTTAGGCGCATCCATGTTTTGAAGGTGACACAAGAGGTTCCTAGGGACTATAAGAGCCTCTAAGACATAGGGTCATCAGAACGCATGCACGTAACAAAAGGTGTCTGCATACACTTGTGAAAGACTAATAGGAGATGAATGCTTCTCTCATAGTGGTTCTTAATCACAATGCCCCGCAAAGCCTCCAAAACAACTACTAACTCGATTGAGGAAACAAGGCAATATCATAGACGGTATTTAATCGCAATTAACAATCCCCTGAGAAGGCAGATACTCAAGGTCTTGAAAAATGGTTTGACAAACATAGATCAGCTTCAAGAAGCCACAAAGCTGGATAAGGCAACTCTTGAATGGCATCTAAGCATCCTGGAACATGGCTTCTGCATTGAGAAAAAAATCACACAAGAAAAACTAACATACAAACTTACTCAAGAAGGGAAAGTTGTTGACTACCTAGATAAATGAAACGATCTAGTAAGCGTGAAAGAATGTGAAACTTTTCTACGGACTAGATAAACCAGTTTTAATATATGAACGCGTACGTGGTTCCGGCTAACTGCCCTGCACACTTCCAGACTCAATTTCAAATCATTAAAATATTGGGAAATATGTGGTATTTGAAATATCCAGATATGCAAATAGGTATCTCTTATTCATAATTTATTTAAGCCAACACAATCAGATTCACCATTTATCGGAGGAAACCTTACGTTGAGCAGAAAAAAAGCAAGTCTGCAAATGTTCAAGGAAATTGTGCAAAACGCCAAAGCTGATGAACTAGTTTGGGACGCAGAAAAACTGCCATTGAAGATTAGGCTTCAATCAATGACTCAAGAAGAAAGAGCCAGAGAGGCTAGCAAACCATTATACCTCAAGCGATACGAGTAACTGTTCAGAAAAGAATCCCTTAGGTCAAACACACGCGGGATATGCATCTTTGTGCGCGAGAAAATGAAGTCTGAACCCTAATTTACTCAACTTCATGGCTGTCTGAAGTTCAAAAGTTTATTAGAGCCAGCAACTTTCTCACAATAAACTCCTTTCCATTGTTTTCTAAGCTATTTTTTCTCTCGAAACTTTTCCAAGGTCAATAACTAGGTCTCGAATTTTCTCAATATCTTCAAGATGCACAAATTCGTCAACACCATGGTAGTTAGTATCAGCTCTGATTGTACCATAAGAAAGGACAGGGATTCCTTTCTTTGCGAAAAAGCTTCCATCGTTCCCTCCCAGCTCTGCTGCATA
>JAUWDF010000040.1 GCA_030608925.1 Candidatus Bathyarchaeota archaeon
GGTCGCTATTCCACACTCACGCGGGGGATAGCTACTCAAATAAGCGATTTTTTCCCCCCCGATATTGGAAACTGCGTTCTTATTCATTTTTCAATCAACACTTCTAATATTCTATACATAGATGGTATTCTTAATCCAAGATTATAGGGTGGAGCAATTATAATCGCATTTACTTGCGTGTGCAACCAGAATTAATCCGCTCTCGATCTGTAGCATGAAACGAAGTAGATTCAGTTTCTTTTTCTCCATCTGTTCAATCTCATCTGAATTTATCATGAATCAAAGGCTAGTTGCAGGAATAATAAGATTATTAGGCATCACATCTTTTGTGTGCGATTAGCGTGCACACTAAGAATCCAAAAACACTATTTTTGCTAAATCTGTTAGAATAGCAGGGCCCTCTGCGGAACCTCATTATGTATCTGGTAACCCCGATTCTCGTTTGGGCATTTTCCCTCATCGTGTTTCACATTCATCGAAAACGTTATCGAGTACGCCTTGAAGACGCACAGAGCTTCTCCCCCTTCTTGGCGTCTATGATGTACCCGAACATTTCTGGGAAACCGTCAAATTCAGGAACCTATCGGTAAAGGCACGCATGAAGTTCGAGCTTCAAGGAGGTGATTTGACATGCTGATATTTCTGAATATTTCAAGGCATTCTCCGGAAAACTGTCCAGCACTCAACGAAGAATCTAGAAGCGCGAGAGAAAGGAGCTTATGGGTAAATTGGAAGGACTGCTGAAGAAACACGGAATCAAGTTGCTTGGCTTCTGGATTGTACTGAATAAACATCTAAGCTACGGAGTATATGAAGCCTCGAGTCCAGAAGCTTTCAAGAAATTTGGTGAGGAGCCAGATGTTTGGGCTGCTGGCGCCTATGATACAAGTGAGACTAAAATGGCGGTAAGCTTGGAAGAAGCAATGCAAATACTGCAAAATGCAACATAACCTCCGTGCGCGCGCGCGAAACGACGCCTAATTGCTGATTCGAACGCGCAACATTAATTAATTTAAGGTTTAATGAATACACTCTGTAGTATAGGAGAATGTTTCTTTGAGTAGGAAAAAGAAAAGGGAAAGTGGTGCGCCTATGCCTGCCGCTAGTGCGGGTTTGCTTCGATTCTTTGAGGAAGAAACCAAAGGAGTACAGATAAAACCAGAACTCATTATTGTGTTCGCCATTGCTTTGATAGTTATCTGTTTACTTGCACAGCTTTGATAGCGCTAGCCCTTATCAGTTGGCTACTCTTCATTATTATGAAGAACTTCTATCCTCTGAACTGAATTCAGATTCAGAAATATCTCGCTTCGGTCCTCTCTACCTGAAATCTGTGGTATGGGATTCGCTATAGTTGCTCGGAAAATCACTGCTTGAGCGTTTGAAAGCCATATTCCCGGGGGTTCATGTGTCAGTGCCACTAATTCCCCTTCGAAACCATATGACTGGTTTAAGATCACAAGCAGTTTACGACCGACGTTTCTCTCTAGCATATGAAAGATTGAGAGAGGAGGAACTGAATTAGATGACATAAATAGTCTCTACTGAATACTAAGCAGCTATCAAATAAAACTTTGTCGCGTCGACTCTTCGATCAACTAATCTGAAGTCCCTTGTTTTCAAGAGGGATGGACATTATCTCCTATTAATATACCGGAATAACAACAGAGTGGCTAAGAGTTCACTAACTTTAATATTTTAGGAGATCCTCAGAAGGAATCCATGTGAGAGGTGCAGTTGCCTGACTTCAAGTGAGGATCTGAATAATTCCATTGAGAGGGCGGAGAAACATTACTCGTCACTATTCGCCATGCCATCTTATGGAAGAATCATCATTCTAACCTTTCTAATATGCATGGTCGGGGGACTTCTAACAATTCTAATCTCAACTCCTTCGATTTCCGGAGTTGTTCTGGCTTTTCAGTTTGGCATATTATTTTTCCTCCTATCAACAATATCTGACTTAGTCACCAGGCAAGCCTTCACAAGATATGATAGGATCTACAATACGCGACGTTGCGCAGGTCTTTCAATGTTCTCAAACCTTCTGTGGTTTGGTTTCCTTCTATTCGGTTCTGTACTCGTTCGCTTTTTCAGTTATTGGAGTTTATGGTTTGATCTCTTATGGATTGGGTTTGCAGCCATCTGTATTCTTCGTTCAGTTGTGTTTTTATCAACCAGTCTTTTATCGTATTGGAGAAAAATTATCTCTGCTCTACTACAACCTATAATCTGTCTTACATCCCTATTTTACGTACCTTATTCCTTGGGACGACTTACAGATGGCTTCTCAATTGCACCATTGTTCTTGTCAATTCCCATATCTGTTGTCACGGCATTCCTGTTCATTAATTCAGTAGACAAAGTTGGAATCAAAACCCTTAAAATCGCTACTACTTCAATATTGAAACCCTTCCTAGCAAACTGGATGGAAGACCTTAATGCTCCCTTGGAAAATCTTTTTGAAAGTTTTGGTAGTAAAAGAACTATAGATTTCTCCATTTTGGCATTCAATGTGAATAGCTCTCTCAAGTCTTTAATTGTGGTTCCTTCATTCCACCCTGGTCCTTTCAAGAATGTTGGAAGCAGCTCACTTCCATTCATTATCCAAGAAGAATTGGAAAAAAAGATGGGATGCCTTACTGCAGTCCCTCACGGTCTATTTGGCCATGAGTTTGATCTTTCGTCTCAACAGCAAAATCGAAAGGTGCTGAAGAGTGTGTTAGAGTCAACTGATTTCCCTTCGTTTAAGAAAGAAGCTACTAGACTGGTGAGAGTTCGCAAAGGTAATGCAAGTGCAAGTTGCCAGATATTTGGAAAATGTGCATTAATTTCCTTGACCATGGCGCCTGAAACCACTGAAGATTTTCCAAGGGAAATAGGAGATTCTATAATAAATGAAGCATTAGAACTCGGACTATCCCATGTTGTGATAGTAAACGCTCACAACAGCATAAATGGCTCCTTTGATGTAAGCAAGGTTACTGAAACCCTGAAAGAGGTTTCCTCAGAAGCTTTGCGGAAAGCTTCTCACATGAAACCTACTCTCTTCAAAATAGGTGTAGCAAAGTCTGTTCTGACTGAATTCAGTTTGGAGGAAGGAATGGGACCAGGAGGTATACATGTTCTACTGGTAAAAACCGGAGAGGACACTTGTGTTTACATAACTATAGACGGCAATAACATGATTTCAGGCTTGAGAGAGAAAATTCTTGAGACTCTGAAGGATTTCGATATTGATGATGGTGAAGTCTTTACAACTGATACACATGCGGTTAATGCTATAGTAATGACAGCTCGTGGATACCACCCTATCGGCGAAGTTATGGCTCATGATATATTAATTCGTCACATCAGTGAGAATGTAAAAGAGGCACTATCCAATATGGAGTCAGCATCGTTTAGTTGGCGAGCAGGTGCAGTAGCTAATGTCGGGGTAATTGGAGAAGAACAGATTCGAAAAATAACTCTTCTAGCAGACAAAGCATTGAAGCGTGCAAAACTGATTTCCTTTCCTCTATTTGGAGTTGCAGGTCTGGTTCTAGTGTTGCTTAATATTCTCGTCTAGAGTCAACTACGCCATATCGCATTTTTTTAGCAATTTACCCCAGCGTTTGTCAATCCTCTCTTGAATCACGATTCTTTCATGTTCAAAGCTAGGATTGAATAGGTGTCTAAAACGTCGTTGCATCTTCAGATAATCTATAACCGGCTTTTTTCGGTCCGGCTTTAGTGCTGCAATCTTACTCTGAGGAGATAGACTGTAATTCCCGTTGACAGCCTCCCAAAGAGGGAACACACATGTCTCCACTGCTAGACGAGCAATTTCTACTGTTTTACTTGTGTCATAGCGCCACCCTCGAGGGCAGGGGGCGAAAACATGGAGGAAAGCAGGGCCTTCTACCTCAAGTCCCTTTCGGGCTTTCATTAAAACGTCTTGCCAATAAGCAATAGAAGCAGTTGCTACGTAGGGGATTTCATGAGCTACCATTATGTCTGCTATGGGTTTTTTGAACTGGGTCTTCCCTGGGATAACCTTTCCTGCTGGAGATGTAGTTGTTGATGCCCCGTGAGGAGTACCTCCGCTTCGCTGTATCCCAGTGTTCATGTAAGCTTCGTTGTCGTAGAGAACATATAGGAAATCGTGGCCTCGCTCAGCTGCTCCCGATAGGGCTTGGATTCCAATGTCGAAGGTTCCACCGTCTCCAGCAAAAGCTATTACGTCGATAGTTCCCTTGTACATTTCCTTTCTTTTCATGGCTTTTAGAGCTGCTTCGATCCCCGATGCGTTTGCTGCAACATTTTCGAAAGCTGTATGGATCCAGGGAACTTTCCATGCTGTATAGGGATATATTGTCGATACTACTTCCATGCATCCTGTTGCGTTGGTGACGATTGTCGGTCCGCGGGTGGCTTTCATAATCTGACGCAAAGCGATAGCTGGTCCGCAGCCTGCGCAAGCTCGGTGACCAGATGTGAACAGCTCTGGTTTCTTCACGATTTCTTTTGCAGTAAATTTCCAGGAAGGGAGTGTCACTCTATCATCTCCTATTCTCGAACCCTCACAAAATTAACGTAGTTCTCTACTGCATTATTTTGTTGGATCTTTTGTAAATCGATGTAAATGTCTTGTATATCGTTCTGGGGCATATCTCTCCCTCCAAGACCATATATATAGTTCACAACATGGGGATGTGGTTGAGTATCGTACAAAACGTGGCGGATCTCGTGAAATAGGGGTCCTCCATAACCGCCAAAGCTGTGGCTTCTATCCATTACTGCTACAGCTTTGGTACTTGCTAAGGCTGATACAATATCACTTGTTGGAAGGGGTCTTAAGGTGCGAAGACGCAATAAGCCAGCTTTAATTCCTCTACTGCGGAGGTTGTCCACTACATATTTGGTTGTACCTGCTGTTGAACCTACACATATGGTGGCAATGTCGGCGTCCTCGAGAAAATAGGGGTCTGTGAGACCGTTGCCATATTTCCGTCCGCTCAGTTGAGAGTACAAGTCGTTAATTTCACTGATTATCCCAGAGGCGTTCCGCATAGCTTCTTCTTGTTGTCTTTTATGCTCGAAATAATAATCTTGAAGAGCTAGAGGTCCAATGGTTATGGGGTTTTTTGGATCTAGTTTGAAGGGCACTTTTTTGCCTTCGTGACCCATTACTAAAGGTATTTGTCTTGTGCCGACAAAATCTTTCACTTTTTTATCTGGGAGAGTTTTCACATTCTCCAGTGTATGGCTCAGGAAAAAAGCGTCAAGACAGACCATTATAGGTAGTAGTACTTTGGTGTGTTCGGCTATTCTGAATGCTTGGATAATTGTATCATATGCTTCTTGAGAGTTCTCCACGTAAAGCTGAATCCAGCTGCTGTCTCTCTCGGCCATACTGTCTGAATGGTCACAATGTATATTTATGGGTGCAGACAAGGCTCGGTTTGTAATAGCCATCACTACTGGTGCTCTGCAGCCTGATGTTACGTATAGTATCTCATGCATCAAGGCGAGTCCTGCTGAAGCTGTTGCAGTGAAGGTTCTAACTCCAGTGGCAGAGGCAGCTAAACATGCTGTTAGTGCGCTGTGTTCCGATTCCGTGCATACAAACTCTGTTTCCACCTCTCCGTCAGCTACGTATTCACTGAACCTTTCCACGATAATAGTTTGAGGTGTTATCGGATAAGCTGCTACTACGTCGACGTCTGATTGTTTAGCAGCTAGAGCAACAGCTTCGTCTCCATTTAACGCAAGAGTTTCTTGTTGCTGGACAGTTGTCATGTTATGCTTCTCCTTCTCTCACCATCTCAATTGCATTCGCTGGACATTCGTTAGCGCAAATACCGCAGCCCTTACAGAAATTATAGTTAAACTCTATGTCTTGAGTAGCTGTATTCCAATTGATGGAAGCATCAGGACAGATTATTGGACAGAGAAGACATTTTGTGCATTTCTCGGAGTCGTGAACAGGCTTGAAAGTCCTCCAGTCACCTGTAGAGTACTCGGTGGCTGGTTTCCAGCAAACTCCGCCAACTGGAATTTCTTTCCATCCCTTTTTTCTCTCACTCATCCCATCGTCGCCTCCATGTATGCTTTTTTTATTACAGCAACGTTTCTTTCAGCCAGTTCATGTCGGAAGCGTTGTCTGACAACTTTTTCAATGCTCTCTAAACTGACTAATGATGCTGCGCGAGTGGCAGCTCCTAGCATTGAAGTGTTTGTTATGGGGACATTGAGAATGCTGATAGCGATGTCTGTGGCTGGCACAGTCCAAAGCTTCTGAGATGTAATATCCAATCTGTCCTTCAGCTCCGATGGCTTTTCCTTACTATTAATGATTAATACCCCGTCTTTAGCAAGACCATTGGTTACATTAACAGTTTTCAGAAGAGTAGGATCCAGTACAACCACGACGTTGGGATTGTAGATGGAGCAGTGAAGCTTGATTGGCTCGTTGCTTATGCGTGTGTATGATGCAAGGGGAGCACCCATACGTTCTGGTCCAAACTCTGGGAAAGACTGAACATGCTTTCCTTCAAAAATAGCAGCTTTCGCCAGGAGCTCACTTGCTGTCCATGCTCCTTGACCACCTCGACCATGCCAACGAATCTCTTGAAACATTGTCAACAAGAATT
>JAUWDF010000051.1 GCA_030608925.1 Candidatus Bathyarchaeota archaeon
GTTTGAGATCGATGTACGTGCGCAGTTTCTATGAATACGTGGTTGAGGTCTAGAAAGTAATCAAAAATAACCAGTTGTCTTGTGATCGTGATCTTGACTATTGGGAATAAACTTCTACTTCAAGAGAAGCCCAGCAATAGCACGTCCGAGTGGCGTACGCATGGCGTTGTCGTTAGTGCTAAGAGAGTTCAGAATTGAGTAATTGCTTTAAGTCTATGAGAATTGGGAGAGCTAATAGAACAATGATAATGAGGTGAGGGATGATAAGTAGTCGCGGAACAGGGATAGGAAATCGTGTGAATACGGGCAGAAAAGCTGTAGAGAGTGGAACTAAAAAAAATAAGTTAGATCGATGAGGTTGAGTAAATATCCGTATTTCCTTAGTAGCTAGCATCATCATGATCAATACGATGAAGAGAGCTAGCTCAACATAGATATAGATGAAGCTTAAGGTCTCTGAACCTGCTGAAAACCATTCCTGATTAAGAGGGAATAATAGCTGAATACCTATGTCGCCTGTACTAGTCAAATAGTCCCCCAGCAAAGGATGAGAAACAAGGGCTACCAAATATGGAACACTTCGGCTTTTCCAAATTAGGACTATAGGTATCATTACGGCAAGAAGTAAAATCAAGGAGTGGGTGGGTCCTCGATGGGTAATGTTGGGGATTATTAGGTCAATGTCAGCAATTATAGAGGCTGTGAATAACAATGGGAGGTTTACGCTTACTTTCAGAAGTTTGGAACTTGCCTTGCCCGTGATGTATCCTAGGGCTATGTGACCTACAGCAAACGTTTCCTGAACCTTCTTGTCAAACTAACTCGGTTTATTCACAAAGGTCGACAAATTAAGTGTTATGTAAAGTGTTTTACTATTGTTCTCTATAAGCATGCTATGCTTGTTCACATACTTCCTTAGACAGGGACACAGCCTGAAATGTCAGAACGCATATTCGTTACATCCTTTCCGGAGAAACAATACCTAATAGCCACAGTGAGTTCTGGATAACTATACTGGTTGCTTCGACCAGCGCTAGTCTTGCATCTCTCAGTTCTATTGGTTTGACTTTGACCACTGGTTCGGAATTGTAGAAGCTGTTGAATTTTTCAGCCAGAGTGTTGGTGTAGTCAGCTATTGCGTTGGGTTTCAGGTTGTCTGCAGAGTCAATGAAAATTTCCGGAAAGCGTGCTAATCCCAATACTAGGTCCTTTTCCAAAGGTTCATCTAGGAGTGAGTAGTTCGGTTGCTTAGGTTTCTCGTGTGCTTTTCTTAATATACTACGTGCTCTTGCATAGGTGTATTGTATGTAGGGAGCACTATTTCCCTTTAAATTCAGAACTCTTTCCCAAGTGAACACAACTGGTTTTGCAGGATCGACCTCAACGAGAGCATACTTTAGAGCTCCGAGTCCAACTACTTTCGAGATTTGGTGTTTTTCCTTCTCTGATAGATGGGGTGATCGTTGCTCAACCTCTTCCAAGGCTCTTTTCTGGGATTCATCTATAACTTCGTCGAATGTGATGTAACGTCCTCGACGACTGGACATCTTGTACCCTGGCAAAGTCACTAGGCTGTAAGCAAAATGTGTGAGGTTATCTGCTTGTTTGTTGTGCTTTAGAGCCCATAATGCGAGTTTTAGTTGTTGTTGAGGTAGTAGCTGTTCCATACCAACGACGTTGATTACTTTGTTAGCTTTCTTGAATTTCCACAGTGTGTAGGAGATATCTCTGGTTGTGTAGAGTGTTGTGCCATCGCCTCGAATTAATGTTAGAGAAGGGATCTCGTAATCATCTTTCACACCTATTTTCTTCTTCAATAATAGGTCTTCTGCGACCCTGTCAGCATCAAATTCTAGGACAGGTCCTCTTTGAAAAACGTAGTCGCTTTTCTTTAGTTCTTCTAGGATTCCAGTAACACTTCCGTTCCATATTAGATCGCTTTCCCAATCCCACGAATCGAAATAGACTTCTGCGTTGGTAAGGGTTTGTCTTATGCCTTGAAGTGATATTTGGCAGACTTTTCGAATGAGTTTTTTTGCTTCCTCATTTCCTTCTTCGTAGTTACGGTTCAGATCATTTACCATGTTTTCGATGTCTTTCGTCTGTTCTAATTTTTGGGATAGCTTCTTGAATAGTCTTGGATGTTTTTTTTCGAGCTCAGCTGCAATCGGGTCCCATTCTTCTTGTTGGTTCCGTAGTTGTTGGAGGGTTTCGGAATCCATTGTTTCCATTTTTATTGCTCGTTTTAACCTGTGGATTTCCGATATGCAGCTTGTTATAGAATATATCGCGCCGATGTCGTGATCTGATTTTCCTTTCAGGGCGGGTTGTCCTAAGACTTTGTATCCGTAGGCTACCACAGCAGTTTGGCGTCCCACATCGTCAATATAGAAGTGACGGAAAACCTTGTGCCCCCTAGCTTCTAGAAGATGAGCTAGAGCATCTCCTAGAATCGGGTTTCTGGCTTGCCCAATGTGAATAGGGGAGATTGGATTGCTACTTGTATGCTCTACAATTATTGTTTTGGCTTCTTCTGTCTTCACGAAACCGTAGGTTTTATTTAAGATTCGAGTCGATTCGATTGTTAATTCGCAAAGTTTGTGGAAGTCTACATAAAAATTGACGTAACCAGCACCAGCTGCTTTCGCTGCTTTCAGAAGAGGAAAACTTCCAGTATTGACTTCGTTAGCAACTTTATCAGCTAACTTACGTGGTTCAATACCAGGTATTTTCTTAGCGAGTTCAAAAAAGACTGGGGAAGTCAGTTCTCCGAATTCCAGGTTTGAGGGGATTTCCAGTAAAAAAGTTTCAATTGGTATGTCCGGGAAGGATTTTAGAAAAGCTTCACTTAAAGCTGCATTACAAGCTGCCCTAAAGTCTCCAAATGGATTGCTTGAAATCATGTTGTGCACCCAGCAAAACTAGCTGTGTCTAGATATTTTAGTATAAAATGCTATTCTATTGTTGTTAATAAAATATTTTTGAGAAACAAAGGAGAAATAGCAAGGGTGCTCTCGCATTTGGACTATATTCTAAGCAGACTAGGTGGAACGCTATCGAGGGCTAAACTTGCTTTTTTTCCAGCGTTCTTTTGAACAGCCCAGTGTAAGACTTCATGACCTAGAATGTCCTCAATCTTGCCGTCATGGTCACCAAAAACATAGATCATACTATCACCAGTATCGTAGATACCATAGATTGGTGGAAAACAGAACTGAAACCGTAACCTTTTCGTCACTTCACGTTCCTCTAAGTGAGATTCGCTTTAGAGAAATATATCGGTGCTTGCGAAGCACAAAATATTTCGAGCACCGATACAGTGCTGCGAGTATGATAACTTAAAGGTTAAACTGGCTCAAATGTACGAGGTTTTGGTTTAGCTTTGAGATTTGCTGGAATGTGCCCCAGTCTCATAACATTTTGAGAATTTACAAGATATATTGGGTTTCCGTCGGGTTGCCATTTCGTTGTCAATCTCTTGACTCCACTGACAATCAGTTTCATTTTGATTATGCTGCCATCCTTTAGTGTATAGGTATTCCAATGGTCTTTTTCATCTTGTATATCCACATCCTCTGCTTTTTCCATGTCTTGTGCTGTGATCTGTAGACGCATTCTGTGGGCCATATTTTTTCACCTTCATACGTGTGTTGATTCTAGTTATATTTGAAGGCGCAAAAGGTTTTCGGTATTGGCATGTGCACATCTTTCAGATTTCAGTAGGCGAACCCATAATCTGGTTTTGTGTCGCCGAATAACTTTAAAGTCAGACATTGGAAACTCTCAGATGGTGAAACAGTTGGTTCTACCTGCTAAAATATTCGAAATTAGTGAAGAGGTTGACCTTGGGTTGATCATTTCCAAGCTCAAGAATTTCCGCGAAGAAGAGCTTTATCAGACTGAGAGTGGGAACACACTCAGTTTGATAACAGAGGTTTTAGATTTAGACCTTCAAGCGAATTCGGTGTCTGGAGTTTTTAGTAGGGATTTTGTTCACCGACGGTTCTATAGACGAAAATTGGTTGAGACTCCTATAACCGAGGAATCATCTTTTTGGATCAAGCCAGTTAATAGCAGAGTTTTCATTATCGTATCAGCGCCATCAGTAGCCCGTGGAGTAAAGAAATTGCTTACTAGTCACGTGGCTAATAAACTTAGTAAAGTGCTTTTCATATCGCGGGGTGCTATTGTCGAAGTGAGGATCTCACATGAGGCACTAAAGATACTTCACGAGTCAAATCCCCAAGCATCGAAACTCATATGGTTCGATGATGTGGATATACCTGGTGTGGACAAACTTTGTTTAGCAGGGTCTGATATCGCTGATACTGAACTGTATCAGGAATACCTCAAGCATGGTAAAATCTGGTATGTAGTGTTTGAAGCGCAAAAGCGCGGGATAGTTGTTGGGATCACGAGAAATTGTGTAGTGACACTTTTCAGCAAGAGTACTGCAGAAGAATTCATAGGCTATATCCTGGAAGATCTCATCGAGCTAGTTGAAAGCTGATTTGAGAGCTTCCATGCCGATTTGGGTTATATTTCCAACTTAAAAAATACGCGCGCACAAAAACTGTGCGGTCTGAAGTTGTCACCAAGTATTTGCGTACGACTTTTTCTGAAGATAGCGGGCCCGTGGGGATTTGAACCCCAGACCTCCGGCTCCGCAGGCCAGTGTCCTAATCCGAACTAGACGACAGGCCCTTTTTACTGGACTACGACCTAAAAACAATGGACAAAACAACAAACTAATAAAACTTACTGGACTAGGACGCAAAAACCATGAGAACGAGAACCAAATAATAAACACACTCTTGAAACTCAAAGCTTCAGGACTCAAAAACAGCACACTCAAAAACATAAACTGGATACTGACACGACTAAACGATGAAACCGACTTAACAGAACCAGAGCAAATAAAGCTCTACATAGCAAACCTACAAGTAGCTAACAGCTACAAACAAAATATGCTCAAAGCATACAACTACTTCGCCATAATTAACCAGATTGAATGGAATAGACCAAGATACAAACATGAAAGAAAAATTCCTACAATCCCAACTAGAGAAAATATAATGAAGGTAATCAGCCACGCAAGAAAATACACTACAATTTTCAAAATACTTATGGAAACGGGACTCATGCCTTATGAACTATCCAAGATAACTGAAAAGGACATAGACTATGATAGAAGAATCCTATCAGCAACAGGTTACAAAGGACACGCATCCCGAACATTTAAACTGACAGAAGAAACAAACGCTATGCTCAAAACATACTTCGCAAAATACAAAAAGTTCCCTGACAGTAAATATATGAGTAAATTATGGCGACAACACAGAAACACAGTATCAAGCAAACTACAAAACAAAGCAATCAAAAACATACGACTATACGACCTAAGACACTACTACGCTACAATGCTATACGCAAAAACCAAAGACATACTATACGTTAAACAACAAATGGGACACAAGAAAATCGAAACCACGATGTTCTACACCCAACTAATACACTACGACCTAGAAGAAAACTACACATGCAAAACAGCAACCAACGTCAAAGAAGCACAAAAACTTATAGAAGTCGGATTCGAGTACATAACCGAAATGGACGGAATCAAGCTATTCCGAAAACGCAAATAACCCTCTTTTTCTGTGTCATTAGCCATCCTACCTTTTTTTGGGCTTCATGTCGTTTCACTCCATTCGCCCTGAATCAAAAAAGTAGAACATCAAAATGCGCCCGCATAATTTAGGAATAGCGAAAAACAGTACTGAAATAGATTTATTTCCACTTAAATTGGAGATATCACCCGACAATATTCCCGCAATTTCCCTTTTTTTTCCTAAAGGGATTCTCCCATACCAAGCTCGCGTATATGCAAACCACAAATGTTTATCAATAAACGAAAAACAATCAATGATGGGGGAATTATGATTGACAGGAGAAGAAGTATCTG
>JAUWDF010000150.1 GCA_030608925.1 Candidatus Bathyarchaeota archaeon
GTTATCAGGCCCAGCTTGTGAACTCGAACTTAATAGAATCACCTGGAGACAGGATGTACAGGTCAGCTGCAACCGATGACAAAATCCATTCTGACATTGTGGTGTTCCGGAAAAAGAATCCCCAAAACTTACTTTCGCCAACCATGGGTGTTCTTCCATTTATGCTAGTTATGAGTTTTCCAAAGCCATATGACTCATATTGCACATCTGTCGCCACTGCGAGCAAAGCATCAAAAGCAGTTGCCCCAGCGATCAATACTGTGTTATTATGCCATGTTACAGTTCCATTTCCATAGTCGATTACAAAGTCAACTTCAATTATCGAACTTTCAATCTCTTGAAAGGCGCTCATAACATTCTCAAAGCGAAGGTAATAGTATCCCGCCATCCCTGTAGCTAATATTGCCCATACAGAGAATGCCAACCCCATAAACACAGCTGTTCTTTTTTTCACTAACCCATGTCACCTCACATGAATTTGTGAACAGCTTTGGTAAGCGGTGGAAAGGCAAATCCAAAGAGAGCAATATTCGAGACAACGTGCAATACGGACATGGGTATTCCAAACAAGAAGATAGTAAGAAAGACGGATTGAGCTTGAATCGGAACTCCGCTATTAATTATAGCTTGAATCGCAACTCCGCTATTAGTTATAACGTCATAGATTAACGTTAAAAACGCTCCTAAGATTGCTGATTCTAGGAGTAATCGACGAGGATTTTTCTCAACTCCATATCTTCTGTATACTCCTCCAGCAACGCCAACGATCACCATTCCAACCATTTGAAAGGGCATAATAAACCCTGCTACCCCCCAAGGTGAGAGAAATCCATTGATGAACATCACTGTTCCTCCGAATATTCCCCCAATGAAACCCCCGAAAAATACTCCCATGGTGAAAGTGATGATGGAGGTGAATTCTACGTTTCCAATTCTGGGTGATAGTTGTATGGCTACACACAAGGAAGCTAAGACAATGAATACGGCGAGTTGACGTGTTGTGAAGAACATGGTACTTGGTAGGATAATCCAGCCATATAAAACTTCCTGATAAAACACCGCAACATGCGTGTATGCGTGCTAACCTACAAGTTAAGAAAAAGCTAAATTCCAAATGAGCTACAATTCAAATAGGAAAATGGAACCACTACAGCAAATAAAAGGAATTGCCAAGAAAATTGCTCCTGGACGTTCACCCTTGTTCTCAGAGGCTCATGTGATAATGGCTCTTGACGAGATCGAGTCTCAAGAGTATATTGGACGAAAAAAACTGTCTGAGAAACTGGGATTGGGCGAAGGAGCCACGAGAACGCTCATCAGACACCTGGAACGAGAAAAACTAGTAATAATCTCCAAATCTGGAAATCATCTTTCAAAGAAAGGAACCCAATTATACTCTGTCTTACGAGCCGTGATAAGTAGGAGTATAGAGATTCCACCCAGCTCACTAACTATAGGGCCAATTAACATCGCAGTTCTCGTGAGGCAGGCAAGTTCTGTTGTTAAAAAGGGTTTAGAGCAGCGTGACACAGCTATTAAAGCAGGTGCTAAGGGTGCAACCACATTAGTTTACTCCAATGGAAGGTTGACAATGCCAGGTGTAACAGGAAATGTCTTCAAGGACATTCCATCAATATATACAACTATTTTATCCAGATTTGAACCCAAAGAAAACGATGTGATCATCATAGGAAGCGCAGAAGACAAGAGGTCAGCTGAGTTAGGCGCAAACATGGTTGCAATACAAATCCTAGAATATACATAATGTATGCACCAGAGTAGCGTTTTACTCAATCTGATAATGCTCGCGCTACGCCATTTCAGATCCAAGAGCTTCAGCTAGACTTCAGAAGATGAGCGAAGCACTGAAGGAAAGGAATAGAAAGTTCGGTAATGCTCATCCATCCATATTGCTAACGATCAGAAGAAAGGCTGAAAGCTATGAGTATCTACTCTATTTCAGGGAAGACACGGAAAACAAGCGCTATGAAACAATAGATTACGGTAGACTACGCCTTGAACACGCCCAAAACGTTAAATCTGACTTTGAACATCGACGGCAATAATGTCTTAGAATAGTGATATTAATTGCCAGAGTATCCTTCACAGATGGATGGACGCCCAACTGGGATGATGGCTTTCACCATTGCGCAAGCGCATATTATATCTTGAACTGTGAGGCAATCATGAGAATCATGTTAAACCTAAAGAAGATTCTGACTCCCACACGGATCCTTCTGTATACTGGAGTTTTTTTTCTATTCCTAACTCTTTTCTTCTTAATTCTACCCACTTCTTATTTGTCTCTTTATAGGTTTGTGCTAATTCTTTTTGGTGGATATGAGTCTTGGGCGATATACGATCTCGTATTTAACAGCGTTTATTGGGGCAGTTTCATGATTGGGCTGATGTTGTTGATAGCTTTTCCCATAATGGCTAAGAACAGGTGGAATTTAAAGAGACTTGTAGCAATTAATTGTGTTTTGCATGGTTTTGTACTCCAAGCTTTCGCTGCGCTGTGGCTACACAGGTATTCATTGAGAAGATATTACCCTGTAACTCCTGGAAGTGGTTGGATTGCTTTTGATATGTCTTTAGTATTTAATTTAGGGGTAACTCTTGTTCTTTTGGTAGCAGCGTTGTCGCTTCTGACTTATCGACGATGGGCTCGTGGACTTGGTTTAAGTGTATCTGTACTGTTGTTTATTAGTCACCTGGGCAGGTTATTAACTCGATATTATCTCGGTTCTCTAGGTTTCACAATAATATTTGGAATTTCAAGTGCTATTTCGATCTATTACCTATGGAAAATCTCTTGAGCGGACACTGTACGTTCGCGCTTTTTTCCAATGTTGTTGACGGTAAAATCAGTTTTTTCATGAAAATCCGAACTTTTACAGTTTTTTTACAACTTTTTTACAAAAATCCATCATTTTACATCTTCTGCAGCTTTGCGCAATCACCTGTAACCTTGGTAAAGGCTAACACGAATAGCTGTTCTATATTCTGGTCACCGCAGAGTTGGAATAACGTCTTTAGCAATTTCCTTAAAGGTTGGGATTAGTTTTTCTGTGTGAGGGTAGAAGAAGATTAATTCATTTATCCCTATTGCTCGGTAGCGCTCCACAACCTCCGTAAAGTCTTTTGGTGAGCGGAATACGATCTCAGCATCTGCACCAAATGTCAATAAGGACCTTCGAAGACTATTTGGTTCGCGACCAATTTCTCTGCAGTATTTATCGAGTAACTCATTCCGATTGCGGGTGTTCTCCACAATTCTCTCAGGTGGTGCGCCCCATTCTTCATCTCCAAAGGAGTTCCAAGTATCAGCGTATTTTGCTGCGAGCTTAAGCATTCGAGGTCCCATAGCTCCTATTGTGATTGGAGGTCGGGGTTGCTGAACAGGTGGAGGTGCCATAGCAACATCTTTTAGTTGATAGTATTGCCCATCATAGCTTGTGACTCTATTCCGAAGGCATTTATCAATGATCTCTACTGTTTCCTGGAA
>JAUWDF010000158.1 GCA_030608925.1 Candidatus Bathyarchaeota archaeon
TATTCTTCAGGTATCAGGTTTGCAGGTAGCCATCCATCGCCATACATAGCTGTCACTTTCATAGTCCTTGGTGAACTCGCAGCTACGTATATTGGTACTGTAGATCGATATTCAGTTTCTGAAATGGGGACTGCGGGTCTAGGTCTTAATAGAGCCTTATCAAGATCATAGTATTTACCCTTGAAATCGACAAATTCTTCAATGAACAACCTTCGAATAATCTGTAAGGCTTCAATTGTTCTTCCCACTGGTTTGTCAAAGGGAATACCAAAGGGCACTAGGTTCATCGCCTCTCCTACGCCAATTCCGAGGATTGCTCGACCATTTGATAGCACATCACAGGATGCAGCCATCTGAGCTAGAGATGCAGGATGATGCCTATAGGTGTCGCTCACACCAGTAGCTAACTTTATCTTTTTCGTGAGTACTGCAATAGCAGAAAGCGTGTTCCAAGCGTGTAAAGCATCCCAACGGCGAACACCAGTTGCCACTAAATGATCTGGCATCCACAAAGAATCAAAACCAATTTTCTCCGCTAGCAAAGCAGTTTCACGAATAACCTCCCAAGGATAATTAGGACATTCGATACCAAACCTTAATGATCCATCTTTACTCATTTGTTCACAACTCCTTTGTTCCAATCCATTGACACTAACACTTCTTCAATTCATACGTGATCCTGTTATCAGACAATCGCAACGGTGTGGCTTGAAGATTCATGCCGATTCGTATTTCTTTTTCATCTATTTGTTTACTCAGAAGTGCATACACTTTGACGCCTTCTTCACACTCCACCAGCCCAATAGTGTAGGGGACATCGTCTCTGAAGCCAGTTGGTGCGAAGTAAGCAGTAGTGTATGTGAGTAATTTGCATCTACCGCTTAGTTGTTGCCATTTCATGTCTGTTGACAGGTCATCGGGGCAGTCAGCTCTTGGGGGAAAATAGAGTTTGCCGCATCTACTGCATCTTGTTGCCATGATTTTCCCGTCCTCCAAGTGTTTAACAAAGCTGGCAACTTTAGTCTCTGAGATGAAGCCGATCTTTCCAAATTTCTCAAAACTCATAGCCATCACCTTTTCAGTATCGTTACATTTCCGTACAATCCGATTCCTCCTATGTTATGGACCAAGCCAATTTCAGCCCCGCTTACTTGTGTCTTCCCAGCTTTCCCTTGGAGTTGGTTTACAATCGTTCTTATCTGTGAACCTCCCGTAGCTCCTATCGGATGTCCCTTAGACAATAAACCCCCATCAATGTTTACGGGAATCTTACCGCCCAAATATGTTTGTGAGTCTTCTATGAGCTTACCGCCTTCGCCAGGTTTACAGAATCCTAGGTTTTCGTAGGCCATTAGCTCAGCAATTGAAAAGCAGTCATGCACCTCTGCTACATCCACGTCTTTAGGTTCTATGCGAGCCATCTTATACGCTTGTTTCCCAGCTTGAATCGCACAGTCGAGACCTGCAAGATTAGCTCTGCTTGTTGTACTTAACGTGTCGCTTGCTGCGCCAATTCCTGCGACTTTAACCGGTGTGTCGGTGATCTTTCTGGCTTTCTCTTCCCTCGCCATAATTATACATGATGCGCCATCTGCGTTCGCGCAACAGTCAAACATTTTCAGTGGGCTTGCAATGACTCTAGCGTTCAGACAATCCTCCAATGTAATCTCTCTTCGAAACATTGCTAGGGGATTTGCTAGAGCATATTTCCCGCTCTTAACTTTGATTTTCGCTAGTTGTTCTTCAGTGGTTCCATATTTCTTCATATGGCTTCGTGCAAGCATTGCGTAGCCAGCAGGCATCATGGTGCCGAATGGGGATTCCCACTGTATGTCTGCACCTCGTCCCATCCGTTCTTGAGCTTCTGCTGAGGATATCTCTGACATCTTTTGGAAACCTATTACTGCAACTATTTCGTGGAGCCCGGATTCTAAGAAGCTATACCCAACTCTTACTCCAGTACTACTTGAAGAACAAAGTGACTCTGCGTAAAAAGTTGGCTTGGGCGCTAGACCAAGATATTCAGATATTAATCCCGCTGGGCTCCTCTGCTTATCGTATTCTGGTGCAGAACAAATCACCGAAGCATCTATTTCTTTTGGAGTGAGATTTATGTCTTCTAAGGCATCTTTGAAAGCCTCGAAGCATAGTTCTCGGATATTTATCCCACAATTTCTTTGAAAAGGAGTTTGTCCAACTCCTACGATAGTGACACCCATCGAATGATCCTCTTATGCTGATAAATTAAAAATGCTCATAATAAGCCTAGTGCAAGATGCACCTGAACTATCATCGAGATTACCTGTATTATTCGCAAAAGCCAAGAAATCTGAGAAATACAAATTCAAGGCATCGTTCCCTATAGATTTCGCACCATACAGTCGTTATACAGTTTACGCACTCAGTTTGATTATGAGAACTTTGCAGGTGCCAACAGCTTTATGAGAGCCATGTACATACGAGTGCACTCATAATAGTCAGATATGAGTAGAGTAAATCAGTGTAATGTTTGGAGGATTTCTTGTATGCATTTGGAAGAGATGAAAAAGGAAATAGAAAACCTAGTTTTTGAGAAGGGCTTCTACAATAAGCCAAAAGACATCCCAAAGAAGCTGTTGTTTGCATTCATAGAGTTGGGAGAAGCAAGTGACGCTTGGAAAAAGGGGAAGAAGGAAGAGGAAATAGCTGAAGAGTTAATCGACGTTATTTTTTATGTCTTGGATAGCAGTAGATTAGCGTGCCCAAGCGTTGATATGGACAGGAAATTTCTGGAAAAATTGGAAAAAAACAAGAAAAGACAATATCAATACGGAGAAGGACATCGACTCCAGTAAGTTTTGTGTCATCACTTAACTTATTGGTGGGCCCCAGTTACTGTGCGTGTGCCTTCATTCTCTTTTTTTCGAGTGGAACTCTGGAAACTCTCTGAGTTTTTCCGCCATTTTTCCCAGATTATTGTTTACTTTGAAGTTAATGGTGTCTTTCTCATAAGTTCCGTCTGATCGTCTTTTGCCTGCTCTTACGCCAGTTAAAATCTCAATCCCTTGGTCTATGGTAGCTACCGGAAAGATGTGGAACATCCCTTTCTCAACAGCTTCAACAACTTCCTCTTTGAGCATAAGGTTCTGTACATTGCTCTTCGGGATTATAACTCCCTGTTGCCCAGTCATGCCCTTAGTTTTGCACACTTCGAAGAAGCCTTCTATTTTTTCGTTGACGCCACCGATTGCTTGTACTTCCCCTTTTTGGTTGACAGAGCCTGTTATTGCGTAACCTTGTTTAATTGGGGCTCCTGAAAGAGCAGATAGGATTGTATATAATTCCGTACTGGAAGCGCTATCTCCTTCTACCATTCCATAGCTTTGTTCAAAGACTAATCGTGCGGAAAGGCTTAGAGGTTTGGTTTGGGCGTACTTTTCAGCTAGATAGCCT
>JAUWDF010000197.1 GCA_030608925.1 Candidatus Bathyarchaeota archaeon
GAACACGCCAACAGCGACAGGGGACCTGTTTATGTCATCCAAGTCTATTCCAAAGGGTGTCAGCTTAGCAAATACCAGATAGAAAAACCAACCAAAAAATAGACTCACGGCGAAGCTTAATACTACAATGAGTAGTCGTTGGATGTTGAAAAATGCGCCAAGGATTACTGATTGCCCCAAGAAAAAGGGATTCACCATGGATCCGAAAACTGTGAGTCCTGCGAAAATTAGGAAACCGCCCACAAAAAGACTTGTGGCCAGTGGATCTCCTTTGATTGTTTTAAATTCGCTTATTTTTGTGGTAATGTGGTCTAGGCTTCTTATTCCAATATATCCTATGAGTAAACATATGAGGCTTGAAACAAAGGCTCGGATGAACCAGAGCAATAAGGTGGTCAGGAATTCTGTGCCTACAATCATCTCTTTTCACCTTAAGGGTGAATTATATTGAAGGGAGATAAATATAAACGCGTTAAGAAAATTTGGTTTTAAACTTGATTTTCGCCCACGTAAGTTTACTGTGAGCTTGGAAAAAAGTTACTTGGTGGATTTGCAGACATGATGTATAATTGGGTAATTGAAGCGGAGGCTTGATGCTTAGAATAGCTAAGGTCAAAGCCTTAATTGAGATTTTGTTGGATGCGTACGCATCAAAGCTGTGGAGGAGATGTTACTGATGCATATGAATCTATGGAAAAAGAGGTTATGGAATATTATGGTCTTCAGATCTTAGGAGCCTTTGCGTAATCGTCATGTTATCGTCAGGTTATCTTGAAGAACTTCACTTTTGGGGCTCCGCAAATGGGGCATTTTTCAGGAGCTATCTCTTCCACTGTGTTTCCACAGACGCTACAAACATAGTAGTCAACTTTCGCCAATTGAGCACCTTTGTTTAGGGTGTCAAGGGCCTTAGAGTATAAACCTGCATGGATTTCCTCGACTTTATTAGCTACATCAAAACTCCAACGCGCTTTTTGATTTCCTTCAGCCACAGCGGTCTTTAAGAATTCGGGGTACATTTTCTTGTATTCGAAAGTCTCCCCAGAAATGGCTGTATGCAAGTTTTCTGAGGTGGATTTGATTTCTCCAATGATCCGAAGATGATTCAAAGCATGGATTGTTTCTGCTTCTGCAGCCGCTTTAAATAGCTTCGCGACTTGTGGAAGCTGTTCCTTCTCTGCTTTCTGAGCAAAAGCTAAGTATCGTCTATTAGCTTGTGACTCGCCTGCAAATGCTTCTTTTAAATTCTCTAACGTTTTTTCCACATCAATTCCATCCTAGAGCTATATTATCAGGTTAATTACGAATATAAATTATGGATGACAAACCTTACAGGAGCCTGTAGTCTGAAAAGCTTGGGAATCCTTACAAAAGAAATAAGTTCAGAAACAGCGGAATATGACTTCGATAAAATATGAAGCATTCCGTATTCCTAATCCTTATATTGCTTTTTTTTCTTTTCTCTCAGTTTCTCCCCATGTTTGCTACCCTTCATGACTGGCAAGTCATTGGACAAACATTAGAGTATCAGCAAGAAGGACCCAACATTGACATTTTTACTCAAAAGGGAGGAGAAGGAAACGATGTGGGGAGTCCGCCTTTTTCCCTCAATGATGAAGTTACTCTCTATGCAAGGGTCACTTACAGTAGCTTTCCGGAGCAGAACAAGTTTGTTGCTTTTCAAATCTTTAACCCCTATGGGGGAACATATGTTCTATATGGAGAGACTAATGGGTCTGGAGTCGCTTCAGAGACGTTCCGTTTGCCTTCCACTGAGACCACGGGGAATTTTGGCTTCTGGCAAGTCTTCGCAACAGTAGTTGTGGCAGAAACTGTCGTCAACGACACTTTGGAGTTTCATGTGCGTTTCAACCTCGCTGATGTTAATGGTGACTTGAAGGTAGATATTTTTGATGTAGTGATAGCTGGTTTGGCCTATGGTTCAAGGCCATCAGACCTGAATTGGAATCTCTATTGTGACATAGCTGAGCCCTATGGCTTCGTTGACATCTTAGACTTGGTGTTGATCTGTGGAGAGTATGGAGAACAATGGAGCAGCAGCTAGACTTCGAAGGCGAACTAGGAAAGTGTTCATCTAAAGGTAGTTAGATCAGCTCTAACACCAAATGTTAAATAACTCTTAAACAAGTTGTAGATTTATCCTGTTGGTGGTTCCATGATACTCAAGAGCAGACATCTCATTGATGTCCTAAAACGACGCAGAATTGACATCGCAGTCATCATCGGATGGTCAATTGCCATTGCTTTACTTATCATCAGGACCTACCAGATTTTCTACGCTGAAAGCATTCTATTATCCTACAATAGAATTGCGTATCTTTCCTATGAGGGACCTACATTCACAGTACCTGATCAACTTCTTCTTATGGCAATTAGCTTTTTTACGGGAATAATATTAACTGATATTAAAAGTGTCATATATGGTTTCTTCACCACCATCTTTCTGTCATCCGCACTTGCAACTGGCTATGTTTTCACGTACATATGGTTTGTTTTAGAATACGAGCGAACTCTGTCCCATCTTCCATTCGGCTGGGAAGACGCAGTTTTCCTAGCAATGGTCAACGTATTCAGATTCATGTTCCCTATGGGCATCCTCTTCACTTTCCTAGGGATCACAATCGGGATCTTCATCCGAGGACTCCGTTAATCCATTCTCCCGCGGATAACCATAGGCTTCCTTGCCGAAGTAAAGACATATATATTAATCCTGGATATGAGAGATGCAATTACAAACAAAAAGAGTAGAAACAACAATGTCAAAACACATGCTTAAATTTCTGATCCTTGCCATTTTCATGTTGAGTTCAACTGCTATTACAGCAATTCAGTTTCAAAGAAACCTCGTCTCAGCCACTGAACTCCCCCCAAACATGCCTGCATTATTCTTAGATCCCCCAATTATCTCAGCTTCACCTGGCGAGACTTTCGTGCTGAGCGTTAAGGTGTTCAATCTG
>JAUWDF010000121.1 GCA_030608925.1 Candidatus Bathyarchaeota archaeon
GCTCAGTACGGCGCGCTGCAAAATGATCTCGACCTCCCGCTATTTAATCGCGCCGTAATAGGGTCCTATCCACCAGGCTCAACGATCAAACCAATGCTGGCACTGGCTGCACATGAAGCAAGAGTTCTCTTCTTTGTTGCTGCAGAGACATACAAATTCAGCCCAGAAACCATGTTTGGACAACTTGTGAAGATAGAAGAACGTGGCTCTTCTGAAATAATCCCCGAAAACGAACTCGTGAGAATGCCAAATATCACAGTGCGGAATCCAGCCTTTGACCTAACACCTCCAGAGCACATTGACCTAATTATAACAGAGAAAGGGATCATTCCACCCCAAGCTGCCATAACAATAATTCGAGAAGAGTTTGGCTCCATAAGAACTGATGACTTGCTGAACTACAAGACAAGCTCGGGGTAGATTAGCGCGCTAAAGCACTTAAGCAACCTGTTTCAGATTACAATTATCGAGCATATGGAGGTTGAATCGGTGGCTGGAATAGTAGTAGTTAAAGATGTAATGACGAAAACTGTGAAAGTAGTCAAACCCGACACACTTGTGAAGACAGTTGTTGCTACTATGAACAAATTCGACATAGGCTCCATTGTTGTAGTGAAAGGTGACCGTCCAGTAGGCATTATTACTGAACGTGACATTCTCCGAAGAATCGTAGAACCGTGTCTCGCACCGGAAACACTACGCGCTAGGGAAGTAATGACAAGCCCAATAATCACAATCAGCAGCACTGCAAGCATTGATGAAGCATCCAGAATCATGGCAAGGAAAAGAATCAAGCGGCTTCTTGTCATGGAAAACGAGAAACTTGTTGGAATAATTACATTCACAGACATAGTGACACAAGTTCCAAAAATGCTTAGAATACTAGAGGAGCTTGTGAGACCCCAGCATCGTTCATACTAGATTGGAATTCTCAGAATTTTCAAGTATTTATACCTGAATCTACAGTCTTTCGACAACAACAGGAGAACTACAATCATGGATTTGAGCAAAGAAAAAAAGATTGCAATGTACCAAGACATGCTAAAAATCCGACTTTTTGAGGAAAAAGTCTTCGAATTATACGGTCAGAACATTGTCCCAGGTACCATTCATCTTTACGCAGGAGAAGAGGCAGTAGCTGTTGGCGTGTGCACAAACCTACGAAAAGAGGATTACATTGTAAGTACTCATCGAGGTCATGGTCACTGCATTGCAAAAGGAGCAAGACTAGACAAGACCATGGCTGAAATTTTAGGAAAGAAAACGGGATATTGCAAGGGAAAAGGTGGCTCAATGCATATCGCGGATTTCAGCATAGGGATGCTAGGAGCTACAGCAGTCGTTGGTGCAGGAATCCCGATCGCTACTGGAGCAGGGCTTTCGATTAAACTGAGAGGAACAGACCAAGTGGCAGCCTGCTTCTTCGGCGATGGCGCATCAAACCAAGGGACCTTTCACGAAGGCGTCAACATGGCAGCGATTTGGAAACTTCCAGTCTTATTCATCTGTGAAAATAATCTCTATGCAATGGGAACTCACCAGAGACGTGTCATGCTCGTGAAGCATGTAATGGAAAGAGCTGTCGCATATGGGATTCCAGGTGTTTGTGTAGATGGAAATAACGTTTTAGAAGTTTACGAAGCTACACTGGAAGCTTGTAAACGAGCAAGAAATGGTGACGGTCCTACTCTCATCGAATGTAAAACATACCGGCGAAAGGGACATTCTCGCTGGGATCCAGCAACCTACAGACCAAAGGGAGAAGTTGATGAATGGTTAAATAAGGATCCCATTCAACGAATGAAAAAGCACCTAATAGTTGATGGAGTTTTTTCAGAATCTAAACTAATAGAGATTGAGGAAGAAGTAATGAATTCCATAGAGGAAGCAGTTAAGTTTGCTCTTGACAGCCCCTTCCCTCAGCCAGAAGAAGCTCTTGAAGATGTATACGCTTAGAGGAGAGGGTTGAATATCCCAAAGATAACTTATCGAGATGCACTTCGACAAGCTCTAATCGAAGAAATGCGACAAGACCCAACAGTGTTTCTTTTAGGAGAAGATATTGGACGTTATTGGAATGGAGCTTTCAAGGTCACAGCAGGATTAGCTGAAGAATTCGGGGAAGATCGTGTTAGAGACACACCCATCAGTGAATCCGCAATAATCGGAGCTGCAGTCGGCGCTGCAATAACTGGTATGCGTCCAATTGCGGAAATCATGTTTGGAGATCTAACCGCTCTTGCTATGGACCAAATAGCGAATCAAGCCGCCAAGATACACTACATGTTCGGGGGACAAGCGAAGGTACCCTTAGTTATTAGAACGCCTTTTGGAGGTGGCGTTAACATTGCAGCTCACCATTCTCAAAGCCTTGAAGCATGGTTCATGCATGTGCCGGGACTTCATGTTGCTTTACCTTCAACCCCCTACGATGCAAAGGGACTTCTTAAAACAGCTATAAGAAGCGATAATCCAGTGGTTTTCTGCGAACATAAACTACTCTATTCCCTTGAAGGTCTTGTGCCAGAAGAAGACTATACAATTCCCTTTGGAGTTGCTGAAGTCAAAAGAGAAGGGAGCGATGTAACAATAGTAGCTACTATGTTTATGGTTAACAAATCTTTACAGGCAGCTGAAATCCTTGAAAAAGATGGAATAAGTGTTGAAGTTGTTGACCCCAGAACTCTCGTTCCTCTAGATAAAACCACCATAATAGACTCGGTGAAGAAGACGGGGCATCTTGTTATTGTGAGTGAAGACTGCAAAACCGGTGGTGTGACAGCTGAAATTGCTGCCATTATAGCTGAGGAAGCAATAGATTACCTAGATGCACCCATAAAACGCGTAGCTAAACCTGACACTCCAATTCCTTTCAGCCCACCATTGGAAAAGGAGATCATACCTGATAAAGAGAGAATCGTAGACGCAGTGAAACAGATAAGAAAAAGGGGAAGCTGATCTTGGTCACCAAAATTGTCATGCCAAGACTTAGTCTGACAATGCAGACAGGCAGCATAATTCAATGGTTCAAGAAGGAAGGAGAACCAATTGAAAAAGGGGAACCCCTTCTGGAAATACTATCCGACAAAATTACATATGACGTTGAGGCCCCAGCAACAGGCATACTTCGAAGAGTTCTAGCTGACGAGGCGATTGACCTGCCTGTGGGTGCAATACTTGGCATAATTGCAGCACCAGACGAGAAACTGCCTGAAACAGAAACCAACATTATCCAAACAAAATCAGAACCTCCTGAAGAACCCAGTGATCAAGAAAAACTCACTCAGGTTGGAAAACCTGTTTTGGCGTCGCCTGCCGCAAAGAAAATCGCTAAAGAACACAACATTGATTTATCACTGATAAGAGGCACCGGTCCTGAAGGTAGAATAGTAAGGGGAGATATTGAAAATTATCTAGAAGCAACAACAGAGAGTCGACATGTCCGTGAAGAAATTCCGTTAACAGGCATCAGAAAAACAATTGCTGACCGTGTCTCGTCCAGTTTTCAAACAGCTCCTCACAGCTTCATTATCATGGATGTGGATATGTCAAGAGCCGCAGAACTGAAGGAAAAAACCAAAACCTCTTACACAAGTATACTTGTGCAGGCTGTAGCACAATCACTAATCAAGCACCCTAGTGTAAACTCTGCATTAATAAGTGAAAAAATACGCGTTTATAGAGACATCAATATAGGTATCGCAGTTTCCACATCGAATGGACTGCTTGTCCCCGTCATCCGAAACGCCGATGAGAAGCAACTCTCAGAAATCTCTTCTGAACTGGAAGAACTTGTAAAAAAAACCAGGGAAGGAATTCTTACAAAGGAACAATTAGAGGGAGGAACTTTTACAGTGACAAACCTTGGAATGTACGATGTAAAACTGTTTCTACCAATCATCAATCCTCCTGAAGCAGCCATACTTGCAGCAGGCAATATTACAGACAATCCAGTCGTATCCAATGGAAAAATCTCTATAAAACCTATAATGACACTTGCCCTAGCATATGATCATCGAATCTT
>JAUWDF010000160.1 GCA_030608925.1 Candidatus Bathyarchaeota archaeon
AACTGGAGTATTTATTGAAAGAGTGTTACCTCAGGATGAAACTTTTGAGGGTGCTCTGAAAAAACTGGTTGAAAGTAGACCTGAAGTAAAAAGGCGTCTTAGATCTCATGATCGATAGGGTTTCTAATTGAGCTGACTGGATAACGTAAAAGTGCTGCGATTCCCCCCAGCGCGTGCAGTTTTTCACCTGCTTCATGTTCAATGCTTATTACGATAACTTTTCCACCTTTTTTTTCAACATCTCTCATCAATTCCTCTAGAATTAATCGGGTTTTATCTGAGGCGTCTCGTATTGTGAAATCTGTTATTAGAAAGGTCTCCACTGCTCCGACGCTATCTGCATTTTTTACTCGTTCCAAGCCATAAGTAACATCGCCTTTATCTCTAGCAAGTCGCCCTAGTAACTCCTCAACGATTAGAGATTCTTCTGCGATTCTCAAATGCTTCAATGCTTTGTCTAGGATGCCAGAGCGTAATGCTTCTCTGATCCCTGCCAGTCCACCGGCATTTACGCTTTTCACACCTATCACTGACTTAGCAACATCTGAAGCTTCATTATCAATGAATTTCATAAATTGATTCTTGACGAATCCTACCCCAATAATAACGATAGAAACTCGATTGCTTCGCCAGATATTATTTAAAGCTTTCAAAACCGTCTTAAGATATTTATGTAATGCATTGACTCTTTTATCAGCTTCCAGCTTGCCCGGGAGTTTGGTATGACCTTCAACTCGTATGTCAATACCATACTGTCTCAGTATAGCAACACAAAACTCTTCGTTATCTATTGAAACCACAATGACTGGAGGTACTTCCGAACGCGTGGCTCTATTAAGACGATCGATGTGATGCTTTGACCATTTTTCTTTTACAATAGTTATTGATTTGTTAACCGATAAGCTGAAGGTGTGATAAGATCCACGTCCAGCAACATTTTCAGGTGCTTCATGGATCATACCGTGAATACGCAGTCTGTTTAGACTTCGGTCCCAGATTACATCTTCAACCCGTAGACCGAGAATAACTGAAACACGTTTTCCTTTCTGGGGTCTTGAATAGTCTACATCAGGTTTCACTTCGCGAGTCGTCCTTGAGTAGACTAGGTCACCCTTATAGATCAGGTTGTAGAGATGCCACAAATCATCTAAAGTCTTGGGTACAACAGCAGCAAACCCTTTTTTAAAATTCTTTTTCAGAACTCTCAACCTAATCCACTTATTTTTCACTAATAGAGATGAGGAGCTAATAAAAGCGCGTGCTTATTGGAAGTTAATCCGCATATAATGAAAATCATGGAACTGGACGATTTTTTGTATAGAATCCACGCTATCTGTGTATATCTGAGCGTGTTGAAGGATTTAATCTGAACATTCGATATCTAACGAGACGAGGCCAACCAGTTTTTGCGTATTTAATTTTGCTTGGGTTTTTCTTTAGCCATTTCATCATGTGAAAGAAACTCTTCGCTCTTTTCTCCTCTCTTTCCTTAAGAGGTTCATATCCCAAGTTTCTTATTTCATCCAAGTATGCTGTTTCCACGAGTTGTTGTGGTTCCCCAGTGACTTTGATGTTCCCAACTCTGGTCGCACCAATCTTATTCTTCAGATTCTCCAAGGCTCTATCGAAGATAGATCCCCTGCAGATAAGTATGGTTTCATCTGGTTTCAGTTTCAGCTTATCGAGAAGTTGGAAAATGACTTTGGAGGTCTGTTTCATGTATTCTTTTCTTTTGAAGTTTGGAAATTGAAAAAATCTAACATCCACCAATCCATATTCGAACTCTTGGCTTTCGACGCGATAGGCTCCAATCACTACTCCAAAAAGGAGATCTCCGCTACCTGCATCGTCAATTATTATCGTCACGAAATACCTTCTTCGACATGTTATGTTTTATCTAATAAATCGATTCAGTAGTTTTCTTAGCCTTGAATGTCAGCGAAGGTTATTAAATGTACATTCAGAGGTTGTTTTACAACATCTGAGACTCTAGCTGCTACCAAATATTTTATGTTTTTATCGTTAGCTACATCCACTAAGCGTTGTGTTATGACGCCGTCGAAAACAACGGTATCTATTTCCTTGGTTTGTTGAAGTTTTTCAGCAAGTTCACTCACTGGCAGTCGCTCTATCTTTTGAATTTCTTTGTTAAGCAACACTGCTTCTAGGGTGCCTTCTAGTTCCTTAGCAACCTCTACAATCTGTTTTGGCACAGCGACCTTCCTCCTTCCTTTCCTTTCTTTTACAGGTTCCATTGGAACTCTTTGGTCGAGTGCTTTCTTGATTTCACTACAATTCAACTCCTCAACTTCCATAGTAGGAGGTGCTCTTGTAATGTACTTCGTCTTTGTTACCTGCATTAACTCTTTGAGTATCAGGTCTCCTCCGCGATCGCCATCCAAGAAAGCTGTCGCCTCTTTATCTTTACAGAGTGAGATTATTGTAGCAGGTATTTTTGCTCCTTCGAGAGCTATGACATTTTGAATTCCACACCTGAGAAGGTTCAGAACGTCAGCTCTTCCCTCGACTATTACTATTTCCTTGACTTTTTCAATATCTGGGCCAGCTGTAAGCTTATCTTTTCCATATTTCTCAACTTTTGCTGCTCTTAGGGTTTTTGAGACTTCTCGAAAAATCTCATCAGTGCTGGGCATGGATTCAATGTTCCATTGATGAAGGATTTCTTTTGCTCGGTCGATTATAAGCTTGCGTCTAGCATCACGTACATCTTCTACTTTTTCCAGTGTGACCTTTGAATCGCATGGTCCCACGCGATTTATGCTTTCTAGACTAGCTGCGAGAATAGCCGTGGATACTCGGTCTAGGCTTGTTGGTATAGTGATTGTGCCTGTTGTTTTATCTTGTTTTGATTGTAGACTTATTTCAATTCTTCCGATTCTACCGGATTTCTGTAATTCTCTTAAATCAAGCTCTGGACCGAAAAGACCTTCAGTTTGCCCAAAAACTGCCCCTATGACATCTGGTTTCTCAACAACACCTTCAATATTAAACTTCGCGCTTACTACATACTTTACTGTAATAGCTTGTGATGGTCCCATTAACGTCACCTCCGAGTGATACTTGTGAGGATATACATCACTAAATATGAGCTGTAAATCGTTTATGCGATCACAGTTTACTCTCTATTATAGTTTGCGAATGCCCCGTCTTCTTCTTAAGAGTTTGAAGGTATGGCAATAATCCTTCTATGTCTTTTATGTTACGACTAAGTAAACTAGCCAATCCTTTCCAAAAGAAGGTGTTTGGTCTAACTGTGGTCTGTTCAAGATATTGTGTGAGACGTCTGGTCCACTCTTTGCCTCGTCTGTCAAAATCCAACAATAGTATTACCTCTTCAACATTCAGTTTTTCGAGATCCGATGCAAGGGCGAGAAATGACTTCTTG
>JAUWDF010000176.1 GCA_030608925.1 Candidatus Bathyarchaeota archaeon
CCATCTTTTGATAATGTTTTCATCAGAAACATAAGTAAGATTTACTGGATTTTAACTCTATTAGACGTGATAGTGGGCTTAGCTACAACTGGTGATGCTCATCAGAAAATTAGCGATCGCTTTGTTGAAACCACTGTAACGTAAACAGGCTACTAATCAATTCGGTGTGCTTGCCATCTGAAAAAATGGAATAAGTATTCTTGGGCGTAGCCTGCATATTCCCCGAAATAGTTTTGAGCAAAAGAGCTAATCTTGTCATATTCATTTTGGGAAAGCGATTTTCTAGCTGAGATCGTCTTTATGAAAGATCTTTCGAAGTGATTGGCATATTTCTGTTGGATTACGCGTTTCATCCACAGATCTATTGGGAACGCCTCTAGTTTATCTAAGGAAAAGAGCAAAATGCAGTCTGCGACCTTATTTCCGACACCTGGAAGCTGAGTAAGTTCATTCCTAGCTTTTTTGTAATCTGTGATCTTGAGTTTTTCAAAGTCAAGCTGATTGGAATCTACAATCACAGCTGCTTGCTTCACTCGTTTTGCGCGAAATCCTAGTTTACACATCCTTAGCTCATTAATGGTACTCTTCGCCAATTCTTTGGGTTTTGGGAAGGTGTAGTAATTTTGGTTGTCCACCGTAAGCTGATCTCCAAACCGTTTTGACAATTCGTGAATCATTTTTTTTATTGCTGGTATGTTCTTGTAGGTGGCGCAGATGTAGGAAATTAAACATTCCCAGGGGTCTTGTCTCACTAGGCGTAGTCCTGGAAACGTCTGGGCTGCAAGAGTTATGAAGGGGTCTCGTTGGATTTTATTTATGATCTTAGGCAGATTGTCTTGGAAACGAAAATAGTGACTAATAAAATTGCAGGGAGCACCTTCAAACTCTAGGATATGGTCCTTTTGCCGAGTTCTGATGACTCTGTCTTCAACTACTCCGTACCACCAGTCATCTTGCTTTTCCCATCTGAACAATTGACCACATCGCAAAGTACTCTCCAAGTCAAAGGGTATTGAGTGTTTGTCAAGCTCTAGATCCATGGCTCTCTCAAGTTTGTTGATGGAAATCCTCTGATAAAGGTTGTCACGCAGAACCCTGTACTCGGATGTTGGTGAAATTAAATAAGCGTGAACAGGGTTTTCCTCAGGCATGGATAGCAGGTCAAAGGATTCGATAAGAAGAGGTAGGCATATCCAGGTATTCGGTCTCGAAGGTCTTCCCATGATAAAGTCTGAAGATGACCTAGGTCGCTTAATTATTTCAGCTGCGAAACAAGGGGATATCCCGGTTGAGGATGGTGACATTTTCGTTATCGCACAAAAAGTGATATCGAAGATAGAAGGTCGCATAGTGGAGATTGATAAAGTAATGCCTTCTGAAAAAACGTTGAAAATTGCTTCAGTAACAGGAAGAGATCCGAGGATTGTGGAATTGGTGTTGGGTGAGTCGAAACGTCTCCTGAAGGTCTCTCCCCAAACCCTCATTGTAGAAGACAAGCGGAGTATAGTAAATATCAATGCTGGAATAGACAAATCAAATGTGCAAGGCGAGAATCGATACACTTTGTTACCTGTAGATCCAGACAAATCTGCCCGGGAATTAAGTTTACGCATTAAGGAGTTGACTGGAAGGAAGGTTGGAGTTATCATTTGTGACACTTATAGTCGACCCTTCAGAAGAGGACAAGTGAATTTCGCGATTGGCTTGGAGTGAATAAAACCTTTTGTTGATTACCGTGGGGAAAAGGACTTATTTGGTTATACTATGCAGGTCAAGTTCACCGCTGTTGTTGATGAATTGGCGAGTGCCGCAGAGCTTGTGATGGGGCAAGGAAAAGAAGCGATACCTGTAGCAATAATTAAAGGATTTAATAACTTAGTCGTAGATGAACCCTCTTCTTCACACAGCTTGAATATTAGTGAAGATGAAGACCTTTTTAAGAATGCCTTGTAGCTGTTTGATGTGTTGCAGCGAACAACTAACTATGTATTAATATAGGCTTGGAATCTCAGAAGGTGCTGATGTAAGTGAAGTGTCAGACATGCGGGCTTGAAACCTATATGCCATTCAAGTGTCCCTATTGCAGTCAATATTTCTGTGTTCAACATCGTCTACCCGAAAATCATAGTTGTTCGGAGTACTAGCGTGCCAAATCACCTCTAGTAGACCAGGCTACAGGACCGAGCTCGTCAAAGACACAATCTTCACACCAATATAACATCTCAGGGATGTCTAAGCAAAAAAAACGTCGCATCATATGGTTCAGTGGGACAGAGGTTAAACATCTGTTTATTGGAGCTGTGCTTACTTTAGCCATCGGGTTTTCAATACCTCTTTTTGGTGAGTTTTATCTCTATGGATACCCTGGAGTTCTCACAGCCTTGGCTGGGATATTTGCTTGTTCTTTCTTAGTGCATGAACTTGCTCACAAGTTGACAGCTCAGCATTATGGATTGTGGGCGGAGTTCCGAGTAACTATGTTCGGTGCCCTAATCACATTACTCTCCTTAATCTCTCCTTTCAAAATAATCTCGCCAGGAGCAGTCATGATTGGCGGAGTATCAGACCGAAAAGCAATTGGAAGAATTTCGATCGCTGGACCTCTTGTCAACATAGCATTGGCCATATTTTTCATGGTTTTTCTCCAAGCTCTGCATGGAAACACTGCTCTAGTATTTCACCGCTCATTAATGATTAACTCATTCATTGCCCTATTCAACCTAATTCCCTTTGGTGTTCTAGATGGTGTCAAGATTTTCCTTTGGAATAAACTAATTTGGGCGATTACATTTTTTGTTGCATTACTGTTGACGGCTTACTCCTTTGGCTATCTCCAGCTTTAATAATGTTTGACAAATGAATCGAATCTACCTAACTTGTGCGTGCTTAGAATTGCTGGTTTACTTGGCTGCCTGTAATGGATCTATATTTAGGCTCCTACGTCATCTTTATGTAGGGATTTTGACTCGTCCAACTTTCCTAAGGCTGACTGAGCCTCTTCTACGATTTTCTTTTCGTTAACATAGGTCAAGGCTTGGATGGCATCTGGGATGGTAAACCACGCAACCTTGTCCGCTTCATAATCGTGGTTTTCAATTGTCCCTCTAAGGTATTTCATGAGGTAGAAATGAACTGTTTTGAAAAAGAGTTCCTGCCTTTTGAAACTGTAAGTTATTTTCCCTAGCTTCTTG